>JBEKGV010000241.1:0-6571 GCA_050012615.1 Acetobacteraceae bacterium
AGTACTGATCGTCGCCGGTTCGTATTCCGGGGGCGGGGCGGGGATCCAGGCGGACATCAAGACGGTCACCGCCTTGGATGCGTTCGCCGCGACGGCACTGACCGCTCTGACGGCCCAAAACACGCTCGGCGTGCACGCGGTGCAAGCGGTGCCGTTGGAATTCATCGCACGGCAGATCGAGGTCGTGATGACCGACATCGGCGCCGACGCGATCAAAACCGGCATGCTGGGCGATGCGGCGGTGATCGGCACAGTGTGTGACGCGCTGCGACGCCATGCCGCGGACATTCCCATCGTCGTCGATCCGGTCATGGTGGCCAAGGGGGGGCATCCCCTCCTGGCGCCCGAAGCGGTTGCGTCGCTGCGTCAGCGGTTGTTGCCGATGGCCGCCGTGATCACACCGAACCTGCCGGAGGCGGAGGCGCTGGCCGGAATGGCCATCGCGACGGTCGCCGATATGCGGCTGGCGGCGTCCGCGTTGTTGTCCCTGGGCGTGCCGGCGGTGCTGCTGAAGGGCGGCCACCTGCCTGGCGACGAGGTGGTTGATTTGCTGGCGACCGCGAATGGGATCGAAGCGTTTTCCGCGCCACGCATTCAAACGCGGCATACGCACGGAACGGGGTGCACGATGGCCTCGGCGCTGGCGGCGGGTCTGGCGCAGGGGATGTCGCTACGCGACGCGGTACTTCGCGCGAGGGCTTACGTGCGAGCCGCGATTGCCTCGGCACCGGGATTGGGCGGCGGCCACGGTCCTTTGAATCACGCCGTAACGGTGGACATCGGGCGGCTCGGCCAGGCAGCCCACGGCCGGTCTGGCCCTTAAGTTCTTTGATCGATCCCTGCCCGCCATGGTACATGCAGTCGGCAAGCATTCGGGATAGCAACGCCGCATTCGGCACATCTGTAAGACGCGAACAGGAGGCAAGGAAAGCTCTGTAGACAACGTCCGGCTTCGGCGACGTGGACGCTCAGCGGCCCCAACACGATCGGTGCCGTGCTGAACCGTGGAACGCTGCTGGTGTCAGGCTCGCTCGACGTGAGCACCGCTGTCGATCCGGGCAGCATGGGAGTGTTCAAACTCAACGGCGGTTCAACCCTCGACGTCGCGTCCGCGCTCGGGATCAGTTCGAAGATGAGCTTCGAGGCGGGAAGCGAACTCATCGTCGATGACGCCGGGCTGTTCGGACAAAATGTCGGGAGCAGCCACTATGCCGAATCTTTGCTGCGGGACTTCGGCGGTTCGACGATCGATATCGAGGACTTCTCCGCCATCGGCCTTACCGCGAGCTACTCCGCGGCTACCGGTCTGCTGCAACTGACCAACGCCTCGGAACAAATGGCGACGCTCCACTTCCAGAACTCAAGCCTCGGCGGCGGAGCATTCCACTTCAGCACCGACAACAGCGGTGGCGTCCTGATCACGCGCGTTTAGTGACCGCCAAGTACCAGATGGCGGTCAGGTTGGGCGGACGGCGTGGACGATAACGGTCACTCAATTGGCCAGGTTTCGGGCGGCATGCGCCCCATCCGATGGAAGCACCGGCCGGGGGCTGGGTGTCCGCCCGGATCGTCAGCGTCGCGCAGAGAATAAGGTGATTCTCTTTTTTTGGCCGCCAGTATTATACGTTCAAGTTACAATTTCGATTAGTGTTCGATCTTGCCAGTACCTTTTATTCATGGCTATCTATGTATGCGAATGACTACGGCTCACGAGTACAGCACCACCACCTGTTCGACATATCCACGGCTGTTCGCGGGCAGGAGCAATCGCCAAGGCACCTCGAAAACGGAGTTCGACAATGGGGAACGTGACTTCAAAATTCGTTATGACCGCGTTTGGGGCCGCCGCCCTGATCGCCACGGGCGTGGCGGCGATGGCTCAAACCGAGGCACCGAACGGTTACTATGGCGGCGTGTCATCAAAGCCCGGCATGATGCCGGGGACGAAAATGACTTGCCCGAGGACGGAATGGCACATCAAACCTATCCCAGCCACGGGTCCTGCCACGATCGGCGGTTACGCCTATTTCGATGACATGAGCGGGGTCAGCAAAATCCAGGGAGCACGTACCGCCGACGGCAAGATCACAGGCACCGTCACCCCGATCTCCGGGACAGGCCCCGAGGGTACTTTCACGGGCACGCACACCGCGACAATGACCCACGTTGAACTGGCTGGCACCGGCTGCTCCAAGCACGTGGTGAACCTGCGGATAATGCCACCGAATTACGGTGCCAGCCCAGGCTAGGGGAAGGCGAGGAACCGACCGCGATACCCGGGGTATGTCTCACACGTGAAGCGTACCCGGGCTGAACCGACGCGTCCGGTCCCATGGCCGGACGCGTTAGCGGTTACGCGGACATTCGATGTCTCCGCGAGGGTCGACAATTCTTCAACAGCGTACAAGTCGATTTGCCGCTCACGCGGACGCGCAATGTGAGTTGAGCAAGCAGGCGGTGCTTTTCAGAGATGGCGTCCCCGATTGGATTCGAACCAACGGCCCCAAGATTAGGAATCTTGTGCTCTATCCTGCTGAGCTACGGGGACTTGCCTGATATGAGTGCAGATATTCGGTTGTCGCCGCCGCCGTCAACCGTTGGCTTCGACACCACGCCATCGTTCCGGCACCCTCCCGAGATCACTCACAATGGCGTCCGCCCGGCCAGCCTGGTCGCCGCCAGCCCATGCTTAAAGCCGCTGAACAGATTTGCTATGGTGTGGTCTGGTACGGCGTGATGGTCGCGTCCGGCAGGGGCGTGCGGCTGAACGAACCGCCAATCAGGGGACACGATGCCATCCGAAGACGACACACGCGAAGAGCGAACCCTGTCATACCAGCAGCCCGATGGCGCACGTCCGGAGAGCGGTTCCGGCGATCCGGTGCATTTGCTCCTGCTCCTGGACGATAATGCGCCGCCGCATCGCTTCCCGCTGCATTCGCTGCCCGCCATCATAGGCCGCAATGCACCGGCTGACCTGGTCCTGGAGGGTGCCACCGTATCGCGCCGTCACTGCCGGCTTGAAGTGCTGGACGGGAAATTGTGGTTGCACGACCTCGCCTCCACCAACGGCACCTACGTCAACGGCGTGCGCCTGACCGAGGCGGCGCCGCTCGACGATGGCGCGACGATCGGCGTCGGCGCCTATCGCCTGCGCTATCACCGCCGCAATCGGGACGAGACCGCCGACGCGGATGCGATGGAGCGGGAGTGGTTGGAGGCCAGCGAGTACATCGCCTCGATCCTGCCGAAACCGATCAACCGAGGTCCGGTGCGGGCAAACTGGTTCTATCGGCCTAGTACCCGGATCGGCGGGGACGCATTCGGTTATCAGATGCTGGACCGGCGTCACTTCTCGCTTTTCCTGCTCGACGTATCCGGACACGGGACCGGGGCGGCGATGCACGCGATGACCGTCGCGCAGGTGCTGAGGGAACGAGTGCTGCCGAATGTGGATTTCCTCGATCCGGCGGCGGTTGTCGGTGGTCTCAACGCGCGGTTTCAGATGCACCGCAATAACGATCTGTTCTTCACGATCTGGTACGGCGTTTACAATATCGTCAGCCGGGTTCTGGTGTTTTCCGCGGCCGGCCACCACGCCGCGTATCTCCTGCCAGCCGACAACTCATCCTGGCCGCCGGTGCCGCTGGTGACCCAAAATCCGGTCGCCGGCATGCTCCCGGATCCCGAGATCGCCGCCGCTTACGTTGAAATTCCCCGCGGCAGCACGCTGCACTTGTTCAGCGATGGCGTGTTCGAGGTGATCGATCGGGATGGCCGTCAGCTTGGCCTGGACGATATTCTGCCGATGCTGCCCGAGGTCGCGACCGCGTGGCCGGCCGGCCCGGCAGCCGCGGCGGACGATCCAACGCGGCTCTACGATCGCATTCGGGCCATTGCCCGGCCTGGTCACCTCGACGACGATTTTTCAGCGCTGGTCTTCCGCTTCCCATAGCGCGCCGAATGCGCCAAGGTGACCGGCGCCCGGACGGCTTCCCCCGTCCGGCGGGAGAAGGGGCCAGGAGAAGGGGCCAGGAGACGGGGCATGGTTCAGTCGCAGCGCATTCTGTTGATCGACACGGAAGAGATCATTCCGGGCGTCACGAAGCTCAATCTGCGCGGCCGACTGGATGCGCCCGCCGCGCGGATCATCGACAACACCTTCGCCACGATGGCGGGCGCGCAGGAGCGGCTGATCGTCGATCTGTCGCGGGTGAGTTTCATCGCCTCCGCCGGCCTTCGGACGCTGATCGCCGGTGCCCGAGGCCTCATCGCGCGACAAGGCCGAATGGTGTGCCTCGATCCCGATCCGCTGGTCGAGCAGGTGCTGGTGCGCAGCGGCATCGACCGGCTGATCCCGGTGTGCCGGGACCTGTCGGAGGCGGTCCGCATGGTAAGCGTCGGCGGCGGCGATGGCCGGGGCGATCCGGAGGACGAGCCGCTGCCGTTCGATCTGAACGTCGAACGCTCCATGAACGGCGTCCGCCGCGTCGGCGCCTGGGTCGACGAACTGGCGATCCTGCTGAATTTGAGCGGGGAGACGGAGTACGCGCTGCGTCTGTGCCTGGAAGAGGCCGTCACCAACATCGTCAACCACGCGACACCCGAACCCGGGGTCGAACAGGATATCGTCGCCCTGCATCTGCTCGCCAATGCGAGCAAGCTCCTCGTCACGGTTGAGGACCATTGCGGTGCATTCAATCCATTGACCACGCCTTTACCCCAGCCGGACGACCCCGCCCCCGAAGGCGAAGGCGGACTGGGCATTACCCTGCTGCGCCGTCACGCCGACGAGGTAACGTGGGAGCGGGACGGCGCCACGAACCGCCTGTCCATCACGCTGCCGCGTTAGCGTCCTCAGGCCAATGCGCCTGTGCGAGTGGCCAGATCGGTTCTTATCTGTGGCCGCCTGACCATTTCATACCATTACCGGAATGAGTCAAACATTGGCACAGGCGCCAATACGTCATCACCGTCCCCCGACCTGATCGGGGGATCGACCCGGTGACCTCTGGCGGCACGGTGTGGCGATTGATGGCGGTTCAGCGGCCGCGCCATGACGTGCGGCCGGCGGGATGGCGTCGCCGAATGTATCGACAGCGACACGACCCTGCCAACTGTCGACGCACATGGGTTACAGGTGGCCCGGACGAGGCCTGGCTTCCTCTGGATTTCTGGCTTCTTCCCAAATGAATCCCGCCGTTCCGCGCATTGTGGCCATGCCAATCGCCACGACCCGAGATTCCGCGTGTGCGTCGTGCGGCGGATTTCATCCCCGAGAAGCCAGAAAGCCAGAGGTTCGCGATCCATCATTGGGAGGCACCGAACCCGCGAAGATATCTCGTCTCTGGACAGTGCGGATACCCCAACCGCACGGTGACCGGACGATCGCTACCCGGCGTCGTCGCGGCCAGCCGCTATTTCCGGACGAGGCCCGGCCATTACGTGGTTGACGACTGTGCCGGCGAGCCTGTCATCCGGGCAGGCGGTGTTACTCTGCTGCCGCCTTCACACGTCCACCCAGACCCGGTGACGCCAGCATCCGTTGCACCATCGAATCGTCGAATCTCAGCACCTCACGCAGCACTTCCTCGGTGTGCTCGCCCAACAACGGAGACCGCGTCACCTCACTGACATGTTCGGACATCTTGATCGGATTGCCGACGGTCAAGTACTTGCCGCGAGTCGGGTGATCGACCTCCACCACCGTTCCGGTGGCGCGCAGCGACGGCTCCTCGGCGATTTCCTTCATCGATAGGATCGGCCCGCAGGGGATGTCGTATTTGTTCAGGATGTCCATCGCCTCGAACTTGGTCTTGGTCATCGTCCAGGCTTCGATGGTGTCCCAGATCTGCCGCAGCCGCGGGAGGCGGGCAGGCGGCTTCGCGTAATCCGGATCGGTCTTCCATTCCGGCTTCCCAATCACGTCGCAAATCGACTCCCACACCGGCGCCTGAGCGATGAAATAAATATACGCGTTCGGATCGGTCTCCCATCCCTTGCACTTCAAAATCCAACCCGGCTGTCCGCCACCCGACGCATTGCCGGACCGCGGTACCGCTTCGCCAAACTCGCCATCCGGATACTGCGGAAATTCCATCAACGGCCCGTGCGCGAGCCGCTGCTGATCGCGCAATTTCACCCGGCATAAATTGAGCACGCCATCCTGCATCGCGACGTCGACTTTTTGCCCGCGGCCGGTCGAATTCCGGTGATGCAGCGCGCAGACAATGCCCAACGCCAAATGCAGGCCGGTACCCGAATCGCCGATCTGCGCGCCGGTGACCAAAGGCGGTCCATCGTCGAACCCTGTCGTGGACGCCGAACCGCCCGCGCATTGCGCGACATTCTCGTAGACCTTGCAGTCCTGATACGGGCCCGGCCCGAAGCCCTTCACCGACGCCAGAATCATGCGCGGGTTCAGTTCCTGGATGCGCTTCCAGGTGAACCCCATGCGATCCAGCGCACCCGGCGCGAAGTTCTCCACCATCACGTCGCAGGTTTTTACCAATGCCTCCAGCACTGCCTTACCGTCCGGATTGCGCCCGTCGATGGTGATAGAGCGTTTGTT
>JBEKGV010000242.1:0-12620 GCA_050012615.1 Acetobacteraceae bacterium
GGTCGCCATTGATTTCACAGCGAAGCTCGCGCCGTTTCTGACGTTCGTGATGAAGTTGAAAAAGTTTGACCTCGCTCAGCGGTTCCAGAAGCAACTCGAACAATTAAGGGCGCATCTCGACAAAGCGGAAACGGCGGTGACGAAAGCCGAAGTGAAAACGGCTCTCAACGTCGTGATTTCAATTGCCACCACGATTGCCGCTCCCGAAGCCACGCTGGCCAAATTGTTGGTTGCCGGCGGCGGAATGACAGCTCACATCGCGGTCGACCGAGGCCTTGGCGAAGGAACGGTGACCGGGACGGTCGTATTCGTGGGGGGCGACGCCGGGGAGTTCGTCGAACTGAGCGCGCACGGCAAGGAAGCCATTGAGAAGCTGAAGGGCGGCTCCAAGAGCATTGGGGCCGCCGGGGCCGTCATAACCGCCGTGCTGGATGTGCGCGATGTCTACGAAGGCAAGGAACTCGTGGAGAAAATCAAAACAGAAATCGAGGACGTGCAGAAAGGTTACGACGATTTGATGGCCGGTGTGCTGCCGTTGATACCGGAATTCATCATGCTCGATAAACTCATCCAGTCGCTTCCCGCCTTGGTGAACCAGGCGCTCGCGGCGGGGAACGACGCGGCGAAGAACTACGATGCGATCAAACAGGAGATCCAGAAGGTCATCCACGAAGGCAGTTGATATCCGTGGATTGATACCGGCCGGCCGAAACATTGACGCACGGCCTTTCAAACCGGTCATGGCCCTCCCCCGATCTGACCGGGGGATTTCGGGCCACCTGTCCCAGGGCTGTGCCGCGATAGGTGGCCCGAGATCCCCCGATCAGGTCGGGGGAGGGCCATGACGATAGCGGCATGACCAGTGGCCGGCCCACAAAATGGAGGTTACGTCAGCATGGGTGACGGCAGTTCGGTGCTCACGAGCGAACATTACGATTGGACGTCTCAATTTGTTGGCTTCAAGGTTCAGGGAGTGGGCATGGCGCCGCCCGGAGCGTCATCCGCCGGCCCCGGCTCCGTCGCGGGGTTACCAGCCTCGCTGCTCCCCAACCCCGGGGCACCCGCCGCGTCCGCGACCACGACAGCGCCCGTCATGGACGAGGCCTGGATCGTCAGTTTTCTGACGCGTCACCGGTTCGGGCCGCCCGCCGATCCGAACGCGCCGGAAGGCGCCTGCATGTTCGATCGAGCCGCCTCGACCGTGACCGACGTGGTCAAGGCGCTCGATGCCGACGCCCAGCAGAATGGCGTGGGACTGAATGCCGACCGGACGGACATCGTCAATGACGTGCTGCAGCAACGGCAGCGAGGCGCCGCCATGGGAGCCTCGCTCGCCAAACATATGGAGGCCGGCGACGACAGTGTCAGCCTGTTCCTCGAGGGGCTGCGGAAACAGAAGATGGTCGCGATGCTCGAGGCGCTGCAGGCCGTCCGCGGTGCCAAAAAGCTTGACGAACTGTTGGACCTGACGCGCAACGACCTGCACGACCCGCGGCTGGAGGTCGCCATCCTCAGCGTGCAGCAACATCTGGGCGGGGAGTGGCAGCTTCTTTACGACAAGCTGACCGACGACGCGGACAAGACGGCGATCCGCACGCATGTCTTTGGCAAGATCGAGGACGGCGATGCTGGCGACAAGCAGCCGATCAAGCATGGCAACCAGGGTTACCAGAACGACTCGGCGGATGACGCCGCCTGGATCGCCGGGTTCCTGAAGTTCGTCAACGCCAGCCCGGACCCGAGCGGTAACGGATCCGGCGATACCTGCCAGTTCAACGGGATCCCGATGCCGTTCCAGCGCGCGGTCGATTCCGTCGTGGAACAAGCGGCTTTGGCAGGCCGCATGATCGATCAAAGCGCCGTCAGCGGCCCGCTCGCGAAGTTGGTCGTAGCACCGCCCAGAAAGCAGGCGGGTGGAGCGAATGCGCCACAATACAGCATCGCTTACGCGTTGCAGCCGGGGGTCCCGCAGGCCGGCGGATCGCCGGCTCCGGCGCAATCGCAGATAGCCTTCACGGGGACGATGGCGCTGCATGCGGATGGCGCCTCCGGACCGGAGGTCGCCTGGACCGTGCAGATCGCCCACTCGGTAAAGGGGTATGTGCTGCAGAACATCCAGACGGGCCCACAGGCGCAGTGGGTGTGGCCATTTTTGGACGGTGCCCTGCAATTGCAGGTGCTGGCGTCGGCGCTGGCGGGCGGGGCGAACACCGGCAACGACGTGATTGGAGCCGTGCCGTTAGTACCGACCGTGCAGCTGAGCGCGGGGGGACAGGTCACCTACGCGATCCCCGGCACCGGCAAGCATGTTCTGATCGGATTCCAGTTGGCCGGACAACTGACCGGAACCGCCGGCCAGGGGACGACCGGCGCCCTGGTCCCGCAAGGGTTCGTGCAGGTGCAGTGGTGATGGATCCTCCGGCGGCCCGTCGATAAGGCGACGGCGCGGTCGCCGCCACCCTGCTGGTTGCTGGTATTGGCGCGCCGGCATATCTATCTGGCGCTGTGCCAGCGCCGATCGGCGCGACACGGTCGATTGGCGTCGGCGGCGAGCACCGTTTTGGGTGGTCGCGCGGGTGAGCCATACACGGCCTTCGCGGGAAGAGTGAAAGCGAACCAATGAGCGTGAAGACATCGTACTACCCGGGCGTTGAAGCCAACCCGCACTTCGCGGAGCTCGAACAGGAGACAATTCGCCGCTGGGAAGAGTTGGGAATTTTCCGGAAGTCAGTCGCCCGGAGACCGCGCAAGATCGACGGCGAGTCGAACGAGTTCGTATTCTATGATGGTCCCCCGTTCGCCAACGGATTGCCGCATTATGGCCACCTGGCAACCGGCTTCGTAAAGGACCTGGTGCCGCGCTATCAAACGATGCGCGGGCGTCACGTTGAGCGCCGCTTTGGTTGGGACTGTCACGGCCTGCCGGCGGAGCTGGAGGTCGAGCGGAGCACGAACATTTCCGGCCGAAAAGCAATCATCGAGTACGGCATTGGCAAGTTCAATGCTCTGTGCAGGGACAGTGTGCTCACTTACGCGCATGAATGGGTCTGGTATGTCACCCGGCAGGGCCGGTGGGTCGATTTCGTAGATGATTATAAGACCATGGACACAAAATTCATGGAGAGCGTCCTGTGGGCGTTCAAGACCTTGTGGGATAAGGGGCTGATCTACGAGACCTATCGGGTGGTTCCGTACTCGTGGGGCGCGCAGACGCCATTATCGAATTTCGAGACAAGGCTGGACAATTCGTATCGCGAACGGCTCGACCCGGCGCTTACGGTGGCGTTCCGCGCGACGGACGATGAGCCCGGAGCCAAACCCACCTTTTTCCTGGCCTGGACGACCACGCCTTGGACGTTACCGTCAAATCTGGCGCTGTGCGTAAATCCCGACCTCGATTACGCGATCATGGAATCGCGAAACGAGGTCCGGATCCTCGCCGATGCCGCCCGCGAAAATTATGCCGCGGAGTTGGGGGACTTTAGCTGCACGACAACGGTAAAAGGCGCGTCGTTGATCGGACGCCGCTACCAACCGCTGTATCCATATTTCGCGGAGACGGCCCAGGGGTTCCAGGTGCTGGGAGATCGTTACGTTACCGCGGAAGACGGCACCGGCATCGTCCACATCGCGCCGGGTTTCGGGGAGCAGGATCTCGAAGTCGGGCGGGCCGCCGGCCTTCCGGTTTTCGTGCCGGTCGACGACGCGGGTAAATTCACGGCCGAGGTGGCCGATTATGCCGGGATCAACGTATTCGAGGCCAATCCGCTGATCATCAGGGAATTGAAGCAACGCGGCGTCGTAATCCGGCATGATCAGATCCGCCATAGCTATCCTCACTGTTGGCGGACGGACACGCCGCTCATCTACCGCGCCATCAACTCCTGGTACCTCGCGGTGAGCCGATTTCGCGAGCGCATGGTCGAGTTGAACAAGGGGATCCGCTGGGTACCGGAACAGTATCGCGACGGGCTGTTCGGCAACTGGCTGGCCGAGGCGCGCGACTGGAACATTTCGCGCAACCGGTTCTGGGGCACGCCGCTGCCCATCTGGAGAAGCGACGATCCGGAGTATCCGCGGATCGACGTGTACGGCTCGATCGACGAACTGGAACGTGATTTTGGCGTCCGCCTGACCGACCTTCATCGTCCGCAAATCGATGATCTGGTGCGGCCGAACCCCGATGATCCTACCGGCCAGGCGATGATGCGGCGCGTGCCCGAGGTGCTCGACTGTTGGTTCGAGTCCGGATCCATGCCGTTCGCTCAGCAGCATTATCCGTTCGAGCACAAGGATCGGTTCGAGGAGAACTTTCCCGGCGATTTCATTGTTGAGTATGTGGCACAGACGCGCGGCTGGTTCTATACGCTGGTCGTGCTGTCGACCGCGCTGTTCGATCGGGCGCCATTTCTGAACTGCGTTTGTCACGGTGTCGTGCTCGACGAAAACAATCAGAAATTATCCAAACGTCTGCGCAATTATCCGGATGCCAAGGACGTGTTCGCGACCTACGGTGCCGACGCGTTGCGGTATTATCTGCTGTCGTCGCCGCTGATGGCCGGTGGCGACCTGTCGATGCCGAAAGACGGGTCCGACATCGGCAAAGCGATGCGGCCGGTGATACTCCGGTTGTGGAACGCTTATAGCTTTTTCACGCTCTACGCCAATCTGGACAGCGTCAAAGCCAGCTTCGATCTGTCGTCACCGGCGGCACTCGACCGTTATATCCTCGCGAAGACCCGCGTGCTGGTCGCGGAACTGGAGCAGCGTTTGGATGCGTACGATATCCCGGGTGCCTACGGGCTGCTCTCGCCTTTTATCGACGTCCTCAACAACTGGTACATCCGAAATCGTCGTGCCGGCTTCTGGGCTGAGGAGACCGGGCCGGATAAGCTGAGCGCCTTCAATACCCTGTTTACCGTGCTTGAGCTGCTCTGCCGCGCCGTGGCACCGCTGCTGCCTATGTTGTCCGAGTACATCTACGTTCGGTTGACCGGCGAAGAAAGCGTTCATCTCACGGATTGGCCCGACTGGCAGGTGCTGCCCGATGACCTGGACCTTGTGACGGGGATGGATTTCGTACGTGAGGTCTGTACGAGCGTACTGCGGCTGCGCGAAACGCACGAACGTCGCACGCGCCTGCCCCTCAGGGAGGTGACCGTCGCTCATCCGAAAGCGTCGAGGCTGCAGCCATTCGTGGAGCTGATCTGCGAGGCGGTTAACGTCATGCAGGTGAACCTGCGGGAGGATCTGTCCGACTTCGGGGTTCCCGAGCTGAAAGTGAATTCCAAAATTGGCGCCCGAATTGGCGCGAAATTCAAAGAGGTCCTGGCAGCGCAACGGGCAGGCGAATGGAGCCTCTCGGAGGACGGACGGATAGAAATCGCCGGCTTAACGCTCGACGCGGCTGATTTCGAATTGCGTCTGCGAATCCGCGAGGGATTGGGCACGGGGTTGGTGGCCGAGCCGATCGACGCATGGCGAGGCGTCGTCGTCCTCGATATCAACATCGACCCGGACCTTCAGCGGCGCGGTTGGGCCAGAGACTTCGTGCGTCATGTACAGCAGGCACGCAAAGAGGCAAATCTGAACATCTCGGATCGGATCGCCATCGCCGCGTCAGCCGCTCCGGTGCTTGTCTCGGCGTTGCGGGAGCATGCTCCGTACATCGCCGGTCAGACGCTGGCAACGGAGTTGCTGTTCGAGTCACTCGCGGACGACCGGCAGAGTTCAGGAAAGGTGATCCAAATCGACGACCATCCGATCAACCTGGCGATTCGCCGGGTCGTGCCAAACGAAATGTCGTCTTCGGTGCATCAGTGACGCCGCGGGCTGTTGCTTGTATCTGACCGCGGAGTTGAGAATCGCTGTTGCCGGCATTCAAGAGGCAGTCCAGAAGAACTCTGGACGAGCCGCCTTGCCCGGATCTCGCCCATGGCCGGCTGGCGAAACGATCCGCCGGTCAGGCCAACCAATCAGGACGATACCGGGGACGTAACACCAATCACGCCGACTTCCTCGCCGTGCACGATATAGTCGCGCGTCAGCGGCACGGCGTCCTGCCTCGCGGCCAGCTGGATCTGGAATACCATATGGCCGCCGCGGCGGAACGCGAGCTCCGAGCCGCACAGATAGAACTCGAACATGCGGCAGACAGTGGCGCAACGTCTCGGCATAGTGCAGCCGCAGGATTTCGATGTCCGTGGTGAACAACCCCGAACGCTCCGCCACCGGCAGTACTTCCGACAACGCCGGGCTGTACCCGCCGGGGAAGATGTATTTGTCGATCCACGGGTTGGTGGCGCCCGGCCCGTCGTTACGGCCGATCGCGTGCAGCAGCGCCACACCGTCCGGGGTCAGGCCGCGGGCCACCGTGTCGAAGAACGTTCTGAAGTGCCCGACCCCCACGTGCTCGAACATGCCGACCGAGACGATCCGATCGAATTTTTGGTCGACCGCCCGATAGTCAAGCAATTCAAAGCTGACGCGGTCGTCGAGCCCCTCCGCGGCGGCACGCTCCCGCGCGGCCGTCAGCTGCTCGTGGGAAAGCGTGATGCCGGTGACCACCGCGCCGTAATCCCGCGCCAGTGTCAGCGCCAGCCCACCCCAGCCGCAGCCGATATCGAGCACCTTAAGACCGGGCCGATCCAGACATAACTTCGCCGCGATATGCCGTTTCTTGGCCAGTTGCGCTTCTTCCAGCGTCTCATCGCCGCGGCGGAAATAGGCGCAGGAATATTGCCGGTCGCGATCGAGGAACAGGCTGTAGAGACGGCCGTTCAGATCGTAGTGATGCGCGACATTCTTTTGGGCGCGCCCGGCTGGGTTGTATTGATCGATCCGCCGTTTCAACCACCGCAAGAAACCGCGGAACCGCAGGACCGGCAGGCGATCAAAGTCATCACCGAGATTCGCGAACATTACGTCGAGGATGTCGTAAATGCCGCACCCCTCGGCGGTCACCGAGCCGTCCATATATGCCTCGCCCAGAGCAAGGCCGGGATTGACGATGAGGTTGCGGACGGCCGCCGCGGTGTGGATCGCCATCGCCGCGGATGGACCGTCACTACCCGAGTAAAGAGTTTGGTGCCCGTTCGGCCAGCGCACCGACAATTGCCCGGTGCCGATGAACCGCTTCAGGATCCCATCAAGCGCGGTCTGCATTGTTCTGCCCCCTGACGCCCAGACCGAATTCAAGACAGGTTTCAATCATGGCGCGAAACCATTAACGCGTCAAAGAGGAAAAAATCGCGTGGCGGCGCACGCCTGAAATTTAACGTGACGACGGAACAAAAGTTCCGTGCGGCATCGTCGCTTTCGGTGAATTCCCGCGCTCCGATCACGAACTTTCGCATTCTGCGATCGTCATGCGCCGGTCGGCCCCATCGGCACCGAGTTAAGCCGGCTTCGGGCGGCCCCCTGCGAGGCACAAGTCATCCTCCGCCTCGTCCCGCGGCCACTTGTGGCCCGGACGGATCCCCGATCAGGCCGGGGGAGCGCCCTGACGATGAAAGGACAGTCCCGTGCGCGTACCGCCCTTCATTCAGCACAAGCGGGTCAAACCCGGGGATGACGACGGACTGGGCCTGTTGTTACTGGTATGTCGACATCCCGACGGATCGTTATTCCGCGGCGAGAAGTTCGGCTTGCGAAGACTCCTGGATCGACACGCGCCAGTGGATGCGATCCTGCTCCGGCGGATAGTCGCCGGCGGCGCGGTGATATGAACAGCGATTGTCCCAGATCACAATGTCGCCAAC
This sequence comes from Acetobacteraceae bacterium, assembly GCA_050012615.1. Lineage (GTDB taxonomy): Bacteria > Pseudomonadota > Alphaproteobacteria > Acetobacterales > Acetobacteraceae > Rhodopila. Next base: position 7,761 of record JBEKGV010000242.1, read on the forward strand.
CCGCCATTTGTGCCGGTACTCACCGTCCGGTTGAATCATGCAGGTCGTGAGTTCGGCAATCAGATCATCGCTTTCGGCTTTGTCCGCGCCCTCGATAGACAGGATCTTCCCCGGATCGAAATAGAGCGATTTGCGGCCGGTCTCTCCGTGGGTGCGAATGATCGGATGGATCGCGGGCGGAGCATCGCGGTCTTCCGGGTTCAGCAGCGCCTGGTTCGCCCTGGAGCCGCCGTAACAAAACGCTCCGTTCACGCCCTTGAGGCGGTCCTTAAGACGCGCGGGCAAAGCCTCATAAGCCGCGTATCCGCTGGCGAAGAATGTATCGCCACCGGTATCCGGGATCGCCAGAGCGTAAAGCTGCGTCGCTTTGAACGGCACCGGATCATAGGCGCCATCGGTATGCCAGCCCTCGGCGCCGCGACGGTAAATCGACTGGTTCAGCGAGCCGTCGGGTTTGAACTTGTTCACACCCAACAACGTGATGTCCGGATACTCCGGATGGCGTGTGCTTTTGGACGGGTGCGGCGTGACGTGACCGAAGCGGCGGCTATAACGCAGGAACTCGGGGATCGTGAGTTCCTGGCCGGTGACCACCAGGACATTGTGGTCCAGCCAGGCCTGATAGATCGGCGCGAACCCCGCGTCGTCCAGCGTCCTGACGTCGACGTCACTGACCTCTACGCCGATTTGTGGCCCCATACGGCGGATCTGAACCATGGCAACGCCCTCCTGGCGCGGAGTCTGCCCACCTCGGGCATGGGGCCGTCAAGTCCGTTGCGTCGCGTCCGTTGCGTCGTGTCCGTTGCGTTGGGGCGGGATACGGCTACTCTCACCCGAATGGAGAGTCGTTTCGTATGATGCTAAACCCCGCCGCCGTCGATCAGGCGATCGCCTCACGCCGTTCCGTTCGCCGTTTTCTGCCGGCCGCCGTGCCACGCGAAGTGATCGCTGCGATCCTGGACACCGCCGCTCGCGCACCCAGTGGCACGAACATGCAGCCGTGGCGTGGATACGTGCTGAACGGCGCGCCGCGGGACGAACTCTGCGCCGCCGTCCTGAGCGTCTTCGACTCCGAGGAAACCGGGCATCGGCAGGAAGTTCAATATTATCCGAACGTGTTTTTCGAACCATATTTGTCTCGCCGGCGTAAGGTTGGTTGGGGGCTGTACGGACTGCTTAACATCGGTCGCGGCGATACCGCGAAAATGCATGCTCAGCACAGGCGGAATTTTCAGTTTTTCGATGCGCCGGTGGGAATGATCTTCACCATTCATCGTGACCTCGCCACCGGATCCTGGCTCGATTACGGAATGTTCCTGGAGAACATCATGATCGCGGCGCGAGGGCGCGGGCTGGATACCTGCGCTCAGGCGGCGTGGACGCATTACCATAAGGTGATCCGCCCCATGCTCGGATTGGCCGAGGAGGAGGTGGTGGTGTGCGGGATGGCGCTCGGGTACGCCGACCGGGACGCGCCTGAGAGTCAACTGGAGACCGAGCGTGCGGCCTCGGATCAGTTCATGAGCTGGCACGGTTTTGAGTGACCCTTAGCTGGAACATCTTGAGAACATATGGTGGTTGTGGAACCTGGGGAGAACGCCCGGCGAACGCTGCCGTCTCGTTTTTCGGCAGTTGTGCAGGGATTAGAATGAGCCGGCCTCAGGCGTTGCACCCACGCCACAACCGCACTATCTTGTGGTTCATCCTGGGCTTGTCGCTAGATGCTGTGTTCCGAATCCCAGGGTCGCCCCGTAGAAGGACCGCCGGACAATGAAAAACGCCACGGAGGCCGATGTGCTTGACGCAGTCCAGTTGCCGGGTCGCCATCAGGTTCGGGTCGATCGCACCCGCGACTCGCTGCTTACGGATTTCGGCCGCGCGACCCTGACAGACAGGTATTTGATGCCCGGTGAGGAGTTCCAGGACCTGTTCGCCCGCGTGGCGTCCTATTACGGCGACGACCAGGGCCACGCTCAGCGTGTTTATGACTATATGAGCCGGCTGTGGTTCATGCCGGCGACCCCGGTACTGTCCAACGGCGGCACCGCCCGCGGGCTGCCAATCTCATGCTTTTTGAACGAGGCGAGCGACAGTCTCGAGGGAATTGTTGGACTGTGGAACGAAAATGTCTGGCTCGCTTCAAAAGGCGGCGGCATCGGGTCGTACTGGGGCAATCTGCGCTCGATCGGGGAAAAGGTCGGCGCGGTCGGCAAGACCTCCGGCGTCATTCCATTCATCCGCGTCATGGACAGTCTGACATTGGCGATTTCCCAGGGCTCGCTGCGGCGCGGCTCGGCGGCGGTGTATTTGCCCGTGTCGCACCCGGAGATCGAGGAATTCATTGAGCTGCGGCGTCCCACCGGCGGCGATCCAAATCGCAAAGCTCTGAACCTGCATCACGGGATTCAAATTCCCGACGCGTTCATGCGCGCCGTTGAAGCCGACGAGAAATGGGCGTTGCGCTCACCGAAGGACAAGTCCATCGTGCGCGAGATCTCCGCGCGTTCGTTGTGGATTCGTATCCTGACCGCTCGGATCGAAACCGGCGAGCCTTACCTCATCTTCTCCGATCATGTCGCGCGCGCCCAACCGGAGCACCACAAACTCGCTGGGCTGGAGGTGAAAACCTCAAACCTGTGCAGCGAAATAACGCTGCCGACCGGCCGCGACCATCATGGTGTCGAACGGACCGCTGTCTGCTGTCTGTCGTCGCTGAACCTGGAGAAATGGTTCGAGTGGGAAAACCACCCAACCTTCATCGAGGACGTGATGCGGTTCCTCGACAACGTATTGCAGGACTTCATCGATCGCGCGCCGCCAGGCATGGAAAAAGCCCGCTATTCCGCGATGCGAGAACGCTCGGTCGGTTTGGGCGTGATGGGCTTCCATTCGTTCCTGCAGGCACTGAACGTGCCGTGGGAAAGCGTTGTCGCGAAGGTATGGAACAAGCGGATCTTCAAACACATCCGCGCTCAGGCCGATACCGCGTCGATGGTTCTGGCCGAGGAGCGCGGCGCGTGCCCGGACGCTGAGGAATACGGCAGCAAGGAACGTTTCTCTCATAAAATGTCGTTGGCGCCGACCGCGTCGATTTCGATCATCGCCGGCAACGCCTCGCCGGGGATCGAGCCGATCGCGGCGAACGTGTTTCTGCAAAAGACACTCTCGGGCAGTTTCACCGTGCGCAACCGGCATCTGCAAAAATTGCTGGCGGAAAGGGGTTACGATAACGAGGCGGTGTGGTCCTCGATCACCACGACGAAAGGCAGCGTGCAGCACCTGGATTTCCTGACCGCCGACGAGAAGGCGGTTTACAAGACCGCGTTCGAACTCGATCAGCGCTGGGTGATCGAACATGCCGGCGATCGCGCTCCATTCATCTGCCAAAGCCAATCGGTCAACCTGTTCCTGCCCGCCAATGTGAGCAAGCGGGACCTGCATCAGATCCATTTCATGGCGTGGAAGCGCGGCATGAAGTCGCTGTATTACTGCCGCAGCCTCTCGATCCAGCGCGCCGACAATGTCAGCTCGAAAGCGGTCGCGCCGGTCGACGATATCCATCAACCGGCGAACGACTCGACCGCGCAATTGCCTTTGGTGGCAGCGACATCGACGGATTACGAGGAATGTCTCGCCTGTCAGTGACGGTCACTTTGTCACTGAGCCAAAAGCTCTCAGCCCGTCATGCTCGGGCTTGACCCGAGCATCTATCGCCGCACCATTCCGCGAGCGTGTGCGAAGAGCCAGCGTAACGTCGGAAATCAATACCCTCGAACCGGACCGGAAGCCGGCAACAATCACCCTGCCGGAGCAACCGACAACCGGCCAACGACTCCATGCTTTTGGATCAAACCCGCGACGTCGCCCGACTTTTTCGCATCCTCCACGAACTGCTTAAGATAAGCCGCGCCCGCCGCGTTCTTTTTCGGCGTGCCGACCGCCTGCTGCACGGCGGAGAACTGCCCGTCCAGAATCCGTGAACCAGGGATTTTCGCAACCTCACCGATCAATCCTGGGCGCAAACCCGCCAAAGCTTCCATCTTTTCCTTAAGGAACATCTCGACGACCTCGGCCTGGCTGTTGCCGCGAACCAACGTCGCGTTATGGATGTTTCGTTCAAGCCACAAATCATAAGCACTGCGAGCGGTCACCGCGATGCGGTTGCCTTTCTGGTCGACCTCGGCGATCGATTTAATAGGCGAACCGGCGGGAACGAGATAGGTCGCCTCAATTTCGACATAAGCCGCGGTGAATTCGATTTTCTCTGCCCGTGCCGGCTCGGCGCCGATCAGGCCGATATCCCATTTGTCCTTTTCGGCGTCATCGGCCAGTTCTCCCGGTTTCGCATATGGCACCATCTGCACCGGCACGCCCAGACTGGCGGCGATGGCGCGGGCCATGTCGGGCGAGCACCCGTCGGGATCGCCTGTTGCGGTGCGGCCCGTGACGAGCAGGAAGTTTCCCATGTTGATTGCCGCGCGCAAAACGCCATGTGGTGCGAGCTCGGCGACGACCTGTTGTTGAGACATGTTTTCACGTCCAAAGTTTGTTCACCTGCCCAGCGTACCGAGAGAGCGGGTTTGGGGCAAGCCGGTCTTGACCGGCCGCGCCATCCGGCCCCTAAAACCCGTCATGTCCGAACTGCCGCCCGAGATTTCAGACGCACTCCGCCGCATGGGCCTGCCGGGCGCGACACGCGGCGAGCGGCTGACCGGCGGCGTATCATCGGACATATGGCGGGTTGACCTTCCGTCCGGGTCGATCTGCGTCAAACGCGCATTGGCGAAACTGCGTGTCGCGGCGGACTGGCAAGCGCCGGTGGAGCGGAACATCTACGAGGCACGCTGGATGCGTCATGCC
>JBEKGV010000243.1:0-6536 GCA_050012615.1 Acetobacteraceae bacterium
TCCGAGACCATCCCCAGTGGGCTGAGTGCGTTCATCGCGTACCCCTTCCTACCAGTAGACGGCCTGTTGGATGGACGGAAATCGCCACCCCCTAGGGCCAAGGGGGCGGAACATGGTCAGAAGGGGGGGTGGGTGCAAGTCCTTTTTGGCCCTGGGGGCATAAAAAATTGGTCAGGGCGTGTTGGCGGCGGACTTTCTTGGATTCATATCCGCGGTGATCGCCCGCGCAAGGCCCATTTCGGTCCGTGCTCGTCCCAAATCAGCTGTGCCGCGCACAGGTGCGGAAGTCAGCAGACGGAACATATCGGCGTCGGGACCGTTGCCGATCCGCGTCCCAAGCTGTTCCCGCAACGAGGTCAACGTCGCATCGTCCGATGCACGCGCCGACGCAACAGCAAGCCGAAGTGCCACCTTAAGTTGTGATCCATCCAGTATGCCGCTGACCGGCACGACATGCGCGGCGAGAACTTTGAGTGCGTCCCGTGCGGCAGGCCAGTCTTTGGCCTGTTCGAGGATGGTCGCGCGCGCGTCCTCGGCCTCTTGCGTTTGGGCGCCGGCGAGCGCGTCCACCGCACTCCCCGTATCGCCACGCTCCGACTCAACGCGCGCCATGATCACGGCCCGCCGTTGCCGCACCGTATCCGGCATGTCAGCGGAACTGGACTCGCTCAAGGCCAGGATCGCGCCATTCAGATCACCTTCGTGCATGCGCATCGTCGCCAGCGTCGCGCCGAACCCAGCCCGACCTGGGCCCAGAGGCGCCGCGCGCATCAGTTTCGTCAACACAGAATCCGCCTGCTTCGGCAAATCGAGCGCCATCAGCTTTTGCGCCAGCAACACGCGCATCGGCTCGCCGTCAGGCCCGTCTGGCATGAGTTCCGCGTTCTCGTCTAAAAGCGCGATCAACTCGGTCGGTGGCAACCGATCGAGGGACGGGTCGCGTGGCACGGCAGCGAATGCATCCTTCAACCGGAGATTGATGTCGGCGGCCTGGCTCGGGAAATCAGACCTGGCGCCGCGCAGCATGGTGAAGACAGCGCGCCAATCGCCCGCCTTGCGGCGCAGTTCGGCGATCCGCAACCGCAGCGCGAGGTCGCGCCTGTCACCGCGCCAGGTGTAAAGCTGAGCGTCCAGCGCATCCGCGGCACCTTTTGCATCAAGCTCGCCCATCGCCAGCCGCAACTCTGTCGCGCGCATCGCTCCACGCGCGTGATCGAGCGTCGACCGCGAATTCGCAAGGTCGTCGTACAGCTTTAGCGCGCCAGCGTTGTCTCCCTGAGCCTGCTTTAACAAAGCGCGCGCATAGGCCAACCGAGGGTCGTCCCCCATCTGTGCCAGCAGTGGCGCGGCCGCGTCGGCCTGACCGCCAAGAACCATCGTTTCCAATACCAGCGGCAAGACACGCCAGCGCATCTCGGCCGGATAGGTGAGTACCAGTGGCGCTGTTGTCGCGAACACGGCGGCCGCACCGGATGATCCCTCGTCGGACATCGCTGTCTGAATCGCGCGCCACAACGCGATCTCGTCGGCTCCCGTCAGTCGCGGATCCGCTAGATCGCCTGCCTCGCCCGGCCGGTCCGCGAGCAAGGCCGCGATCGCGGCGAGGCCGATCGTGGTGGGGGAAGCTGCCTCGATCGGATCGTCCTTCATCGTGACCTGCAACAGCGTCCGCGCCTCTACGCCGAGGCCGAGACCGACCAGACTCTCGGCCAGCGCATGCCGTTTTGGTCCGCGCGTCAGAGGCGAAGAGGTCGCGGCGGCGATCGCCTGTTGTCTCGCACGCCACGCCAGGGTAGCGGTGGATTGGCGGGGGAACTCGAACAACCTCGTCAGTCCGGCGGCTGCCATCGTCGCGGCATCCATCGGTTGGGGTGGGGACAACACCAGTTCCGCGGACGCGCCGTAGAGGACAAAGCCGGCTTGAGCGATGCGCAGACCGACACCGTCAGAGAGCGGGATGACTACGATGCCTTGGCCGGTGAGTGGCAGCACGAACTCAGGCGTTCGTCGTTCGATCAGGATCCCGCGGCCAGGGCCACGTTGCGTGCCAACCAGGATCGTCGCGCCAGTCTGCGGATCGGCGATGGCGACGACCTGGCCCGGCGCCTCGGCGGCGAAAGTTATTGTTCCGTCCGCGACAACCGGGGTGAGGGCCACTGGCCTGGGCAAAGCCGGCACGATTGACACGCGCCAGCCCGCTTGGGTGGCGGACAGCAAGGCGGATCGCCCGGCGGGACGGATCATGTGAAAAACTGTCGCCCCGGGATAAATGGTCACTGCCGCGGAGCCGAATACCGGATCGTCACGTAGTGCCGCGAGATCGATTGGCCGGCGCTCATCGAAAACGACGTAGCTGTCGGGACCACGTGAAAACAACGCCGCTCCGACGGGTGCCGCGAAGGGTATCTGAACGGCGATGCCCGCGAGGCCGTCCGGGGGGCGCACCCTGCTCGCCACGAGGGCGACCGGGCCAGTTGGAATGGCATCGAGCGAAACCGGCGAGATCGGGATCGGCGCTGGCTGAGATGGGGACGTAACGTCTGGCGGTCCGTCGGGTTGCGGCGCCTGCGGCTGCGTCTTCTGCGGCACGATCGTTTGGTTCGAACCTGGATTGGTCGAGATCGACGCCTCGAGCGTGGGTGGCCTGTCGGTTGCTGTCGTATGCCCGGGGTTGGCTGCACTGACCGGGGCCCTCGGCACAGGGTCGCCAGGGGCCGGGTCGACGATCACCCGCGTCGGCGGCGGCTGAGCGGGATCCGGCTTTTTCTCGCTGGGTTGCGCCAGTGCTTCCGGGGGATGAGCTCGTGCCGGAGGAACCGGAGGCCGGTTGGGAACTGTGTCGGCTACGTCGACGACGATCTTGTCGCCGATCCGGGAAATGTGAACATCGGCGGCCGGCGGGACGGTCAGTTCAACGCCACCCGGTACCGATCGGATCGCCAGAACGTTACGCGGCGCGGGCGGCAGATCCGCCACGATCGCGTCGTCGGAGAACCTGATCAGGATATGACCACCGTCGCGGTTGACCGAGTAAGGCAATCCGGGCGCGTTCAGCACGAGCCGGCCATAATCGGGATGCTCGCCCGCGGTCACCCGAACCATCGTCGTAGGCTTCGCATGTGCGGGCCATGGTACCGGTACCAGGCCGAAGACAGAAAGCATCGTGGCGGCAACCAACCGGGGAATTTTGGTCCGGAGTCGAAACGCGCGTCTCATTTCCTCGCGCTCGGCGGGTTGGTATGTTTCAGCGATGCGAAACGCCGCCTATCCAAAGCTCGCCAGCAGCTTATCGATATCGGACTGGTCCATGGCGTTGGACGGGAGTTGTGGACCGTTCAACAGTTCGACGGTGCCGGAAATGACCGCGGTGGCGGGGTCACATGCTTCGCCGGGCTCGCTCTTCACGCCGAATTTGAGGATGATCTGCGCGACCTTGGACTCGATTGCTTTCAGTGTCGTCACGACCTTCGTGATGCGCTGGCCGGTAATGTCCTGGAAACTGCACGCCTCATAAATTTTTGTCACCGCATCTTGCAACCTGACAGCGGTATCGCCGGAGACCGCGACAGCGACCTCGTCCAGCATCTCGCAACTTTCCAATATCGCATTTGTAGCGACGGCGGTATGTTGAACGATCGCATCCAGTTCATCGGTCGCGAACGGGATGTCCCTGTCACGGATGTCATCGACCTTCAGCGCGGCAATCTCCTCTTTGGCGGCAGCGATGGTGCGGCCCAGGGATTCAATCTCGCCAAGCAGGGACGTTTCGGTGGCGGTGAGGTCACCGCTCATAGTTGTCAGCACCACAGTCACCACCTCCATCACCATATCCCGGTCTATGAATGAATCGCGTTCCCTCGCCTGGGTCAGTTGATCCTTCATCGGATCCGATATCGCCCGCCCAGCTCTCCTGGGCATCTCATGCATGACCGAGAACCATCTCGATCTTTCCCTTTAATGTTTCGGCATTGAAGGGTTTGACGATGTAATTCGAAACGCCCGCCTGTTTCGCCGCCACCACGTTTTCGGTTTTACTCTCGGCGGTGATCATGATGAACGGCACATGCTTCAGCTTTGTGTCGGCCCGCACTTCCTGCAGCAACTGCAACCCGGTCATTGGAGCCATGTTCCAGTCACTGATAACCAGGCCAAAATTCCCCGTGCGCAACTTGGACAACGCTTCGGCTCCGTCGGACGCCTCTTCGACATTGTTGAATTCGATCTGCTTCAACAGGTTGCGAATGATCCGCAACATTGTTTTGTAGTCGTCCACGATCAGGACATTCATGGACTTGTCGATTGGCATGAGAAGGAACCTTTCTTTTTTCGTCGCTGTGGTCAGGTGCCCGAGCCCGGTACTTTCCCAGGTTGAGCGGTGGTGGAGGGTTGGGTTCCGGATTCCACGCCCTCGGCGGCCTTGGTTCGGGACAGTGCGAGTTGCGTTGTGACGTCCCTGGCCTTGTCCGGTGTCATCGCCGCCAGTACCGCGGCAGCCTTGGCATCCTTCATGCGGCCGACGACGGATAACAGCACCGGCATACCGAGGTCGTTGAAAATCGCCGCCGCGTCACGCGGTTTCATGGTCTCGTAAACTTTCACGAGACCCTGCCACGCGTTATCCTCTTGTTGCTGATGGCTCGCGTCCAGACTTTCCAGCTTTGTTTGTAACGTTTGCAGCTCGCCGACCCGTGCCGATATCTTCATTTCGGCCGCGGCGAGCATCGATTCGCGGCTTGCCAATGCCGCTTCACGCGCATCGAGCTCTTGCCGCCGTTGCCTCAACTCCAGCAGCACAGCTCTCTCGCCATCCGTGACGGGTGGTACCGTGTCCTGAACCGGCGGCTTGTTCTCCAAATTCGGAGACACCGTGCCGCCTGACTTCTTTTCCCCGCCTTGCCCGGGGTTCGCGGGGTTGCCGCGTTCTCCTGATTTCACGGCCTGTTGTTCGCCGGGGCGTGCAGTGGAGGCTGGCGTGTCAGGTCCGGCCGCCAACGCCGCCGTGATCAGCGCCGCCGGCTGACCGCTGATTATGAACGAATGGACCAGTGTCGTGGATCTCCAGACCAGAACCAACGCGAGCATGCCAATGGTCATCGGCAGCAGGCGTGGCGAGCCGATCCGTGAAAGCAACGAATTGATGAGGGAATTCACCGCACCATCCTCAGTGCTTTCAACAGGTCGCGCTCGGCCTGGCTGCGAACCTTCGGTTCCTCCTGCACACGGTGCTCGACCTGAGGTAGGTAGGCCGTGCGAGAGGCCGGGGATGTGCGAGAAGCCGGTTGCTCGGCGATAGTCAGGGCCGGACGCGTCGCGCGCACCAACTCGTCGAGCCGATCCGCGAGACCTTCCCCACGCTGCACCAAAAATGTCAGATCATCCTTAAGTGTCGTCGCGATATCGATTTGCCGTTGGATTTGCCGCCCGGCACCATCGGTCGCCGCGCGCAGCCGTTCGACCCCCGTTTCCGCCGCATGCGTGCTGGCGTTGAAGCTCGCGACCAAGGCCTCCAACGCCGTGCGATCCCGCTTCAACACGCCCAGTGCACGCTCCAGGCGCATCGCATGGAACAGCGTCGCCGTCAGCAAGACCACAAGCAAGATGTCGAGCATCCACTCCATACCAAACATTGGCGCACAGGATTCTTAATAACTCGTGAACATGATCATGAGCGTTCGCCTTCACGAGAGCGCGTCATCTCGCGCTCGATACGTACGGCGATATGGTTTTTGCGACGGCCAATCTTGCCCTCGAACATTGGAATGGAACCGCAGCGAATGCGCACGGCAGCCTCAGGTCCGGTGTTCAGAACAATCTTCGAGCCTGGCTTAAGGTCGATGATGTCACCCAGACGCATTTGCTGTTCGTCCAGGACCGCGTCCAATTCGACCTCGGTGCTCCACAGCTCCTCGGCGAGATGGGTTTCCCAGATTGAATCGCGACCAAATTTCTCACCCATGAATTGCTGAAGCAGCAATTCGCGCACCGGCTCGAGGGTCGCGTACGGCAGCAGGAGCTCCAGTTTCCCGCCACGATCTTCCATATCGATACGCAGGCGTGCGAGTACGGCCGCGTTCGACAACCGGCTGATCGTCGCGAACCGCGGATTGACCTCCAGTCGCTCGAACCGGAACGTCACGGGACAGAGCGGGTCGAAGCTGGCCGACAAATCGGCGAGCACGACGACGATCAATCGCTCGACCAGCGTGCGTTCGATCGTCGTGTAGGGGCGACCTTCGATACGCATCGCGGCGGTGCCACGCCGGCCGCCCAGAAGCACGTCGACGATCGAATAAATCATGGCCGAGTCGATGACCATCAACCCATAATTGTCCCATTCGTCGGCCTTGAACACGGCCAGCATGGCGGGCAACTGCACCGCGTTGAGGTAATCGCCGAATCGCAGGCTGACCATGTTGTCGATCCCGACTTCGACATTATCCGAGGTGAAGTTGCGGAGACTGGTCGACATAATGCGTACGAGACGGTCGAAGACGATCTCCAGCATCGGCAGACGCTCGTATGAAACGAGGCCCGAA
>JBEKGV010000244.1:0-6530 GCA_050012615.1 Acetobacteraceae bacterium
CTGCTCGGCATGATCCGATGTAAACACAATCAGCGTGTTGTCCCACTGGCCGGTCGCGTCGAGTTGCGCGAACACCCGGCCAAGGCAATCGTCGACCTCGGTCATCATGCCGAAATACGTCGCGCGCATTTGGGCGATGCTCGCCTTGTCCATGTCGGCGACCATGCCCTCGGCGCGTCGGAAGAAGTCGCTCCGCTTCATCGTGCGAAGATAATGGCGCAGCAGCGGATGCTGCGCTGCTTCGATTTCCGCGGTCTCGGCGCGTACGGGAGGCGCCATATCTTCCGGACGATACATGGCGTGATAGGGCGCGCTCGCGACGAACGGCGGATGCGGGCGATAGTAGCCGAGATGCAGAAAGAATGGCTTTCCGTCGCGGCCCTTGAGGTAGGTCAGCGCCTTGTCCGTGAAAAACGCGCTGTCCGACAATTCGGCGGGCACGCGCGCTGGGCGGTCCGTGGCACCCGGGACGGCGTCCATGCCTTCAGGCAGCCATATGTCCTCGCGTTTGGCGGGAAGCGGAAAGCCCTTGTGCGCGAGCCAGCCGTAATAGCCGTCATGGTTGGGCTCGAAAGCGCCGACTGGGCGCCAGCCGTCCATCATGTCGCCAAGATGCGTGAACCGAGGATCGTTGTGCGACGTGGTGCGTGGGTCCGGCACGGTGGTCGTGTAGCCGACCAGGGCCGGATCATAACCCGCCGCTCGGGCCAGCCGCGGCAAGGTCACGTGGCGCGCGTCGAGCGGGATCCAATTTTGCACCATCCGGTGATTCATCTGGTACAAGCCGGTATGCAGGCTGGCACGAGCCGGACCGCACGGCACCGTCGTCGTGACATGATTGCGGAACGTCACGCCCTCCCGGCACAGCCGATCGAGATTCGGCGTGCGCAAATGTTTCGTGCCGAGATACGGCAAGCAGTCCGCTCGCCACTGGTCCACGACAATCAGCAGCACGTTCCGTTTCGCCATTCGAGCCCCCAATGGAATCGACGCGCATCATCACGCCAGGGCACCACATTGACAATCAGGTCACGGAGCGGTGATCAACCTGCCATGTCCGGAGGTTATCTATCCGGTCCCCGACGGAACCTGGATCATGCCGGGCAAAGGAAAGGCTGTTTCACCACGAAGTCTCGAAGCACACGAAGACGAATCGTAGCTGTCACCATCGCGAAAGCGTGAGTCATGTTCGTTACGCCGTCATGATCGGGCCTGACCCCGCCATGACGCGGGAATGTGTCGCGCTTCGACCATTCTGGGCATTGGTCGGCTTCGTGTGCTTCATGACTTCATGGTGAAATTGCTCTTTCTTTCCGATATCGGAACATTACATTACAAAGCGGTTTGGGTGCACCAACAGCCCAAACGAATGGCATACGGTTGCACAGTGCGCGGTTCGATAGCGCCCGGCGTGGCACGAGTCTTCCGGCCCTGCCCCAACGTCCCCATGCGCGATACGTGCTTCCTCATCAGGCGCCGTCGCCGGGTGAATGAATCATTAATGGCTCGCCTCCTTAATATTCACGCCACAATCACGGAGGCCGGTGCGACGTTCACATATACGCCGATGAGCCTCATCGAAACCGTGCGGGGCCTTGAACATGGATCAAGATGTTGACATCAGAATGCGAAGGCTTCTGCTCCAACAGCGGGCTCTCGCTGGCTTTGGCAGTTTCGCGCTTCGAAACAGCAATCTCCTGTCGGTCCTGACAGAGGCCGCCCGCGTCTGCGCTGAGGCCCTGTCCGTTCCCTTTTGCAAAGTGTGCCGATACCGCCCCGATGAGAACGACCTTCTCATTGAAGCCGGGGTTGGCTGGAGTGCTGGGGTCGTCGGCCATGTCGTGTCGCGTGCTGACGCAAGCTCGCCCCAGGGGCGTGCCTTCATCACCGGGTTGCCCGCCGTATGCAACGACTTGCGCACGGATACACAATTCGTATTGCCGCCCTTCTATGCCGACCACGGTATCATCTCAACGATCGACGTTCTCATTAAGGGCAATGGACAACCCTACGGCGTCCTGGAGATCGATAATAACCGGCAGCATGATTACGACCAGCACGACATCGACTTCGTGACGGGTTTCGCCAATGTTCTCGCCGAAGCCGTCGCGACCGCCGAACGTTCGGCGGCAATGGAGGACACTGTCGCCCAGTTGAAGCGCGTCCTCGAACAAAAAAACACGCTGGCCGAAGAGTTGCAGCACCGCGTCCGCAATAGTCTGCATTTCATTCACAACATGCTGACCCAGCAGCAGGACGGCGTGGATGCGAGCGCGGTCTTGAAGGTCGTCGCTCGCCAGGTATCTACCCTCGCACAGGTCTATGATCATCTCCTCGGTAACGAGATGACGCGGACGACGGATTTTGGTGCGTTCGTGACGGCGCTTTGTCGCGGTCTGAACGCCACCCAACAGGGCATACGTGGGACGGCCATCACGTTATCGTGCGACACCGAAGCCGCTTTGCTCGATCTGGATACGGTGACGGCGTTGGGTCTCATTGTCACGGAGCTTGTGACGAACAGTTATGAGCATGCATTTCCAGACCGTGGCGGGAAGATCACGGTATCCCTACATCGACCCGCCAACGACCACCGCACGGGGACGCTGACCGTCAGTGACAATGGGATCGGATTCGTGGCCGGTGATACAGGAAACCGACATGGTCTCGAAGTCGTCCATCGACTCGTGGAGCAGGTTAACGGCACAATCATGGTGGAGACCGTCCATGGTACCAAGTGGGTCATCGGATTTCCCATCCCTACGGCCTGACCATCCAGGCTCAGGCACGCGGCGTTGTGCCGGCCGCTCGTCTGTCTGTCCTTCAGTTTGGCCTTTGTTCCAGATCATGCCCGGTCGTGATTGAGTCCAGTACCCGGAATCCGAACGGAAACGGCTTCGAGGCTCTGCCGGTCGCCACAATCTCAGACACAACTTTCAACGCCCGTAAGAGGGCAACGTCGTCGTACGGCTTCGAGAGGCAGGCATGGCCTTGAATTCCAGCCGTCATGGCCTTCGCTGCATTGCCGGTGGAATAAAGTACGCCCAACTTCCGGAGGTTGCCCAATCGTGGTGGAATATCCGTGCCAAGGTCACCACCCTTGAGCCGCACGTCGATGAGAGCCAGGTCGGGCTCGTGACACAAAGCGAGCGCGACAGCGTCGGTCACAGTTCGGGCAATTCCGCATACTTCGTATCCCGAGCGGATGAGGGTCCTCTTGCTCATGTCAGCCACGAGAAGATCGTCCTCGACGATCAATACCTTTGGCACCATTATTTCTCCCAAAACATCATGCGGTCCGTGAGTTGCCACATGTTCCGAGTCCAGAGCGCGCAACTCCCGGTAGATGGCATCGGCCTGCTCGCGGGTGCTTAACTGGCCCCACGCGAGTGTCCCCGAACATAGCAGTGCACGTTCCGCTGCAACGCAAAAGTCATCCGACATGTTTTGATCGCCATGATATATTGAGACTTTGTTGGCTCATTCTGCTACAAGTCTTCAATACTTATGTATCATACGTTCACAGAAAGACCTAATGCTAAGTATCGCCGGGAGCGAGAGTCTGACCGTCATAATCACCGCTGTCCATACCCTAAGCAGGCGGCGGCCGTTGCCTGAGGTCCGGACAGAACCAGTACCGGCGTGTCGTTTCCTGGGGCCCACTTTCGACAAAGTACTTCAAAGCCCTCAACATCCGGCAAAATCAGGCCAGCCATAACGATGGCCTGGTCATAATGCCGAGCGAGTGCGATAGCCTCCTCCCCGCTTTCAGCGTGCTCGACGACAGCTCCTGCATCCTTAATATCAGGGACACACCGTGTGCGGGTGTCAGATCATCTGCTACAAGCAAGACGCGCACGAAAATCTCCAAATTAGATAAATCAGACAGAGGGTGTCTACTACCATGGCGTGTATCTGTCAATGATTTTTGGCGTTATATCACTGGTAAATCGGGAGCGAGGTCGCAGAGACAGCAATATTGCCAAAACGGAACGTCAGGTTCCGGCGTCGCATCATGCCAATATGGATTTCCGGTAGGGTTGCCACCGGCCATCGGCAGCCTCATGGCAGCCGACGCCATCATCAGAGGTGCCGGATTGCTCCCGGATCATACTCTGACCGCGGCTGAAGAACCCGCGACGATGGAGGGCCTTGGTCTTGTTTCCGATATCCCCTGAGCGCGGGAAGGTCCGCTCCGTGCTCACCGATCAGCCGGGGAACGCGCAGCCTGCCGCGCCGATCGCACCGAGTGCACGCGACGTCAAAAACATATCGGTAAATGGTGATCTGGCGGAGCATCTCGACGGGGATAAGGACGGGGTATCAGCACATAAAACATCCATTACAGACTCACATCGTGACGCGGCCGGCCCCAATCCGCCGCCATCTCCGCACACCTTTCCACATCTTCCTCCACCATAAATCCCTGGGCTTTGAGTTCGCGCGCGGCCACCACAATCGCCGCCTGATAGGCCAGCTTCGTTGGGTAACGCTCCACGATCGAAGCGCGTGGATCGCCGGTCGCCGCACGTTCCGACGGAGTCTCGGGGAACGGGATGTAACTTCCCTCAAATCGCCACTGCACGCCGTGGCCGTAACCATGCGCGCGCGGATTCCAACCGGTGTAAGTGCCGAGCGGTGCGGCGACCATAGGCGCTCGCACTCCCGGAATATCGTTGCCATCTCGATCGACCGACGGAACGAGTACCGTGTAATTCAGCCCAGATCCATCTGGATCGTTGCGTCCATGCACGAGCGTGGGCGGCTCACGCAGGATGCCCTTGTCGGCGTCCGGTCCGAAATCCAGCAGCGGCAGCGGGTTCGGGCAGACCAGCGGCATCACACCCGGAATATCGGGAAACTGCTTTCTCCAGGTCGCGTAATCGACCAGCGTGTTATCAGCACGCCTCGGGATGCGACTATCCGGCGGCCGCTTGCCGCTGGTCGCCCATGCATCCATCGCGTCCAGCATGGCACGGAAGAACATCGAGGTCGCGACGTTGTTGGAATAATGCCGCCCGATCCCTGACGCCGGCGCCTTCAACAACGGATCGGCCGAGTGTTGCGAACTCGACCAGCAATAAACCCGCACCGTTTCAGGTTGCGGCAGGTCGTTGCCCTGAGTGTCGGTGTGCGCCAAGGAGCCGCGTCGCACCCAATATTCCGTTGCGGTCTGGGTATGGAAAACCAGCGGGTCGGTCTCGGGCCGTTTCAGGATCGCATCCCGCTTTCCGGTCAGGTGGTCGGTGGACCAGGCATAGGAAAACGGGAACGAATCCGCGATGTTGAAGTGATCCTCGTATTGCTGGCCTCCGGAAACGATTGGGTTGGCGAACCGATGGTTCATCCATTTCCTGCCGGCTCCCGCGACATGCGGCATGACGCCGTCAAACACGCGCCGGCCGGCGGCGTCGGCGTTATAGCCGCGATAAACGAAGTCTCGCAGGCAGCGCCCAGTCTGCGAGCGGCCCCAGGCGTAGGCCATTTGCGTACCGCGTAATGGGTTCGATTCGCTTTGGTCATATTTAAGAAAGCTGACGAAGTCTCGCACCGCGACGTGACCCAGACCCATGACTTTCGGGTCTTTCGCGGTGTAGATCAGTTCGTAGATCCAGCCCGGGTGAAATCCCGCCGGATAATGAATGTGCCAGTCCGATGGCGCCACGGCTCGTTCGGGGACTTTGGTTTCGGCACCCATCGCGATGGCTTCAGTGGCGAAGGTCCATTGATCGGGGGGAATGATCTCGGGCGGGTCGTACGGATAACGACGCTTCGTGAACACCGCGTCGTGCGTGTCCATGGAGATGGTGCGGTAAGAGTGCGCGGCGACTCGGCCACTGAGCGGGTAACTATTGGCGCCGGGTGCATCCGGAATGAATTCAACTCGCACCCGGCCGGTGATAGGGTTGCCGTTGTCGGACGCCACCGGAACGTCAAGCACCATGCGGCCGTCGCCAGGCAGCATGTCGCCCTCCCAGGCAACCCAGACAACAGAATAGCCGCGACGCATGAAGAACCCGTTGCCGGCGTGGGAGAGCGACAGCGGGTCGTTACTGTGCGGCGCGTCGTTGAAGAATTGCAGCGCGCGCTTATGGCCGCGGTTGCCGTAATCGTAGAATACGCGCCGATTGCCGCGCGACAGGTCCACCGGCTTCAATATCATGACATCCGCTTCGAAATGCACCAGGCCGCGAGAATCCCGGGGTGCCTTATCCAGATCAACCACATCGTTTTGCGCCGGGGCCAACGGATCGACAGCATAAAGGGCACGCCCCGACAGGCGTTCATAGCTGCCTGTCTCGCCAAAGAGGTGCCCGTTCGCGAACGGGCGACGGTCCGTGATGTGCACGTCGATCAGGTTGGTCATTCCGCGGCTCCGTGGTCCATCCGCTGAGTGTACGGGTCGCGGTCGCGTTGAGGAAGCCGTCCGGCTTCGCTATGGTCCCGGCAACGGAGGAGGAGCCACGCCAATGTTTCCGGTCACGGACCATGTCGTGAAAACGCCGCGGCACACGAGCTTTTATCTCGCC
>JBEKGV010000245.1:0-6524 GCA_050012615.1 Acetobacteraceae bacterium
GATCATGACCCTCGATGCGGCCAGGTTCATCGATCGGACAGCCAACCCATGCTCACGGCATGACGGACGACATCCACACGGGTCTTGAACTCAAGCTTGCCCATCGCTCGCGCCTTGTAGGTCTCGATCGTCTTCACGCTGAGGCCCAGTCGAGCCGAGATTTCCTTGTTGCTGTGACCGTTGGCGATCAGGCGAAGCACGTCGGTTTCACGGTCGGTGAGTTCCACGGTGAACCCTTTGGTCGATCGGGACGTGCTGTGAGCGCCGCCGAGGACTTTTCCGGCGATCAACGGATCCAGATATGTCCCGCCGGCGGCGACCGCGCGGATCGCGCGCAGCAATTCGTCGGCGGCAGAGCGCTTGACCAAATAGCCGGCGACACCCAGGTCGAGCAGTTGCCGCAATGTCGCTCGATCTTCGTGGACGGTCAGCACGAGGATGCGGCATTCCGGCATCTCGGCCAGCAGGGTCCTGGCGACCTCCGTCCCGTTCATTTCCGGCATCCAAACGTCCAGCACGATCACGTCGGGACGGAGCGAGGCGGCGAGTTTCAGCACCGTGCGGCCGTCCCTCGCTTCACCGACGATCTGCAGGGCTGGATCGGCCTGAACAAGCGCTTTCAGCCCGGCCAGAACGATCGGGTGGTCGTCCGCCATCAGGATGCGCAAGGGCTTATCGCTCATGCCACGACCCGTTCCTGTTCAACCTGACGCGCGCCGGGCGGGATGCTAACGAGCAATGTGGTACCGGCTGACGCAGGCGCTTCCTCATTCATTTGACCGTGCAGGCGGCTGACCGTGCAGGCGGCCATTTGCTCCGGTATACCACACAAACAAATCCGACGCACCGCGGGACTCGGCGATTTTTAATTTTCAGCGTGCAAGCCGTCGCGATCGCCGGCGGCAAACGACCGAGCCCCGGCATGACGCGTGTCAAGGACGCAAGGCCCAGGCCGTTTGGCCGCTAGCCGGCCCGGTCCGCGCCAGGACGTAGCCCACAAACACAAGACGGCGAGGTTGCCCTCGCCGTCCCGTGGGATCGCACTGGCGCGGAACTTACCAGTTGACGATGGTCGCGAGGGTCAGGCCCTGGCCGTGGATGTTGTTGCCGGTCGACACTCCGGCGGCACCGGTGTTGAAGTTGTAGGCGCCCTGATGCTGCATCTCGTACATATACTCGACGCACAGGTTGATGCCGGGGGCGATCTTGTAGGCACCACCGACCGCGAACGCGAATTCATGGCGTTGTGACGTGTGGGTCAGCTGGTTGCTGCCTTGCGAGTCCTCGATCACGGCGTCCGTACCCACCGAGAATGGTCCAAAGGCGTAGCTGATCCCAAGCAATTCAGCCGCGTCAGGCGCACCGCCGCTGGGGTCCATGGCGTTCGAGCCATTCATCCGGCCCTGGGTGGTGTCGGCATTGACGGTGAAGCCGAGATAGGTGACGGCAAGGCCGCCGTTGAACACGTCAAGCCCATCGTATTTCAGACTGCCGCTGGCCGTGCCACCGCCGGCGAGCCCCGCGACAGCCGGGTTCGCGGCGAGGTTAGCTGGACCGGCCTGAACGCCGCCGCCCGCGATTTGCGCCTTCCCGGAGACGATCCAGGTGCCGTAACCTTGCAGGGTCAGGCCGCCAAAGGTGCCGGTATACCGCCCGCCGACACCGAACCGGTTGATCCAGCGGCTCGAATCGGTGCCGCTTGTCACGCTTTGGCAGTTCGCGCTGGCGGTGTTGCAGGGGCCAACCGCATAGGGGTCAGACGTAGCGGAGTTGGTGAAGCTGTTCCCTTGGTTCGGGCCGTACTCGACGCCGAAGTCGAACCCGAAGAATTGCGGGGTCAAAAAGACGATCTTGTTGTCGGCGTAGTCGGTGCCGTTGCCCGAGAAGAACGGCCACTGAATTAGATATTGGTTCGGCGCGGCCCCCTGGAAGCCGGAGTTGTTCAGGTTGCCGATGCCGCCATCCCAGGCGCCGGTGGTGAACGTGCCGGCGTAGTCAAAGATGCCAACGATGCCATCTTGCTGGCCTAACCGCATCATGCCCACGTTATCCGCGGCCAGGTAGACGAATGCACGACGTACGAACAACGTCTGCGACGATGACACGCCGCTCGCGCTGGCATTGGTGCCCGATGTCGCGGTCCCGCTCGGCAGGTTGGTGGTGATGGCGGTGCTGCCGGCAACCGTCGAGGGTGCGCTGCTGACCGAGAAGCTGTTGCCGCCTTCGAAGTTCTCGCGGATTTCGACCGCGGCGCCGTAGCGCAGGCCGTTCGTCGCCATACCGTCGATGCCGGGATACAGGCGGAAATAGGACGCCATGCCGACCGGGTTCAGCTTGTAGCCCGCGGCATTGGAAGCCGCGCCGCTGGCGGGAACGATCGTATGCGCAGCGGTCTGAAAGCCCGTCCCATAGCTCAGGTCCGCTTCGGCGTAGACCTTACCGTTCAGACGGATGACGACGGTGCCCGGAGTCGGCGTTGCGGCACCACCCGGGATGGCGGTGGTCCATGTATTGTTGTTGTTCTGCGCGGACGGACCGCCGAGCAATGGTGCGATGTACTGACCCTGGCTTGGGTTGGGCGCGTTTTGCGCGACGGCGAGCCCGCCCGTCGCACCGAGGATGGCCGCACTGGCCAGCAATGTCTTACGCATCGTGATCCCTCCTGCATTCGCCAGCCTGTCTGGCCAGGCGTTAATCGCGACCCAGTTTCGATGACCGGCGGCACCGGCCTCTCGTTTCGGACGAGAGGCGATGACTCCGAGCCAGTCGGGTCTGGGAATTACTATGCCGCGTCGAGGATTGGTTAAGAATAGGTTAATGAAGCTTCCGTTGCGGAAATATCGCTGAGTGATAAAATTGCAACGTTGACGTAATGATAAAGTAAAGCTTCGCCATTACCGGTTCGATGCCGAACCAGTCCCGTTCCACCCCAACGATGTTGGCGCGGGCTACTCGATGGCGGCCTCCAGCTCTGAATGCGTCGCTGGCCCGGCGGTTCTCGCCGGGATCCGTGCCGCGCTCGCCCCGATCCACGCCCCGCTCCGCGCGAGGTGGGACATCGCATCGCGCAGCCGGCACCTGACATCCGTGACGAACGGAGCCGGTGCGACGCCGCCGCGACTGGCGATCGCATGAACTGTCAGAAGTGTGTCGTGCTCGATCGGGCGGAACGCGAGCGTCCCGCGGGCGACCTCATCCCGCACGGCGATCAGAGGCAGGACGGTGTGGCCGAGCCCGTCATGCACCATCTCCTTCGTGAGCGCCACGCCGTCGGCCTGCAGCACCTGATCGAGAACGATACCGCGGCGGAACGCGGCACTTTCGACCAGACGGCGAATCCAATGGCGGGCATGCGGCAGGATCAGTTTCAGGCCGGCGAGCTGACGCACGCGTACCGGGCCGGTGTCGTCCGCGACCCGCACGCACGACACCAGCCCAAGCCGCTCGGTGGCGACCGGTTCGACGTCGAGTTCGTCCAGCGTCGGCGGGTCCTGCAGCAGCGCGATGTCGACGCGGCGGTCCAGCACCCATTCCTCCAGCGAGGCACTGGTGCCTTCCCGAATCGCCAGCGTCACGTTCGGCCATTGCGCCCGGCACGCTTCGAGCAGTCGCGGAACCAGGAACGGTGCTGATTCCGATGGCAGTGCCATAGATATCGTACCGGCGGTTTGTTCCGGTGCCGGTGCCTGCTCCAACGGCGCGCTGAGCAGGCTCATTATGACATCGATTCGGTCCATCAGGCTCGACCCGGCCTGCGTCAATGTCACGCCGCGTCTGTGCCGGATCAGCAACTGTGTGCCGAGTTCCAGCTCCAGCTTCTGCACCTGCTGGGTCAGCGACGGAGGAGCGAGATTTAGTTCGCGCGCGGCGCGGCCGAAGTTTCCGGCGCTGGCGACACTATGGAAGCAACGCAACTCCCGCAGTTCAAGCGCTCTGCCGGCCAGTCCGCCCAACGATAGTGCGCGTGACATCGACGGCGAAATGGGTTCGCGCTGAGCATTCATGGAGGTGGGGCCTCCACCGTCCGAGACTCAGAGAATTCAATTTTAATGTGAGTAAAGGACCGGTATTCCGCGCGGCGGTGCGGGTCCGGACGGACAGGTTCGCCGCCGAGATGATCATCTCGAGAAGATCGCCACGAAAGTTCGATGTACGCCCCCTGTGCTTGTCAACAGGAAGCGGCATTTCGTTACTTTCAGAAAGTCAGGAAGAGTCTTCGTCGGATGGTGGGAGAGCTCGATTATCCAAACGGGATTATCCGTAATAAAATTGGGGAAACAGGTAATTATAAGCCAGGTTAAACCTTACAAAGTCAGGACTATGCGCAGGGCAGCAAATCTCGACGCGTGTGGGCAGCCTCGATCGCATCGCTGGTTAATCGGAGGTTTGCGCCCGGCGGCACCGTCCTTTCAGCCTCATGGCCCTCCCCCGACCTGATCGGGGAAGGGCCAGGACGCGTCTGTTCCGCGGATGCTCTCGCGCAACTATAAGTTGGGTTGAGTACGGCCCAGGACGGATCAATCAGCCGACACTGGCAAGTGCCGCGCGGATTCTGGCCTCCGACCAAATCGCCGGCAGCGTGGGACGTACGCCGGGTCTCGAAATATCGGTGCCTTCGCCGCGTTGCAGGACAAATTCCTGCCCGCCGGAAGCGACATCCACGACACCGTCGATCACAAAGATTCCAATCCGGCCCTGACTGGGCCCCACGAAAATTTGTGTGCCGCGCACGGTGATCAGTCCAAACGAGCCGCGTACCTGTAGTGGGTTGCCGGGATTGCCATGCCCCTTGTCCACCAGCAGCGGGCCCGCCTCGAGCGTCAGTATACCTCCCGCGTTGATGATGAAGCGATCGAGCCTCACCCGCGCGTTGGCGCCAAGGCGCAGCGAGGTGTCGGTTCCCAACAGCAGGGCCGCCCGCGAGCTTTCAGCAGTCGTCACATCGTCTCCGTTAAAAACGTCGGCACGTGGAACGAGAACACGACGTTGCGACCCTAACTCCGCGGTGACCTCACCTTTGACGTCTTCGACGTGCCCGGCGGTCGTGGGTTCAGCGGTCGCGCGATGGGAGAAGAAAGCGGCGAGCGGGGTGCCGATCAGGATGACGCGGCGGCACGGCCGAAGGGGGGCGCTGCCGGCGGAGGAAGGAGCTATGTTATGCGTCATCGCGATGTCCTCGCTGGATTTAATGATACGCCGTGTCTTTAGTTCTGACGCGCCTCGGCGGCGGATTCCAGAGCGGACCTGTCATGGATCACGATGCGCGCGCCATCGACGTCGATCAACCCGAACTGTCGGAGAGTCGCCAGTTGCCGACTGGTATTCTCTCGTGACAGACCCAGATATCCGCCAAGGTCGCGCTGGTTGAGGCGCAGCCCGATGACGATGCCGTCTTTGGTATTTTTGCCGTGCTGGTCGGCGAGGCGAAGCAAGCCACGCGCGGTTCGTCCCGGCATTTCGTTCAGCCCGTCCTCGATCAGCGCGGACGTAATTCGAAGTTTGCCGCACAACACCTGGATGATTTCCAGCATCGCGTCCGGGTTCGCGTGGACCGCAGGCAACAGGTCGCGGCGTTGAATGACGAACGTCTCGGTGGGCTCGAGCGCGACCGCGGTCGCCGTCCTATCGAGACCGTCAAGTACCGTGATCTCGCCATTAATGTCTCCTGGGCCCAGGAAATTCAGCACCGCTTCGCGTCCGTCGATTGTCGCGTTGGACACTTTCACCGAGCCGGCGAGGATGAGCATCATGCTGGCGCCTGCATCGCCGCGGTGATAGATCGTATCGCCCTTGGCATAATGAGCGACGGTGCCGCGCCGATGGATGCCGTCGAACACGTCGCCGGGGAGGCCGCCAAGAAACGTGTTGTCGCGCAAGAGTGCCTTCACTTGCTCGGTATTCATGGCGTCCGTACCCCCAACTCATCATTGGACCATCGCCCGCGGCCGTTATACAGAGGGTCGCTCACCAGGGACACAGGCCGGCTCGACCGTTCGTGCGAGCCTGAGATACGGTTCGGTCACAGCAATCAAAGTCCGGGTTCAGGGGCGATGGCACCATTGACGATCGTGATCGCCTTCGCGTTGGGATTGGCACTTGGGGTGCTTGGCGGTCTGTTCGGTATCGGTGGCGGGGTAATCGCGATCCCCGTGCTCGGGCTGGCGTATGGGATGGAGCAACAGCTCGCGCAGGGAACCGCGCTGGTCATGATCGCACCTAACGTGATCCTTGGATTCTGGGGTTATCGTCAGCGCGTCGGCGTTGACCATCGGGTCGCCGCCACTCTCGCGATCTGCGCGGTTCCGGCGACGTATGCCGCCGCCAGGTTCGCGACTGGCCTCGATGCCGCGACGTTACGCGGGGCATTCGCGAGCTTCATCGTGGCCCTCTCGATCTATTATGCATATCGCGTGCTTTCCGCGGGGAAGGGCAGGACAACGCGCGCATCTTTGGCGTGGGGATGGACCGCGATCGTCGGAGTGGTCGGCGGGCTGTTCTCGGGCATGTTTGGCGTCGGCGGCGGG
>JBEKGV010000246.1:0-6505 GCA_050012615.1 Acetobacteraceae bacterium
GGCGCAGATCGCCACCGATGCCAAATCAAACGAGATCACCGCCGTGCCGGAATTGCTGAAAATGTTGTCATTGAAGGACACGATCGTGACTGTCGATGCGCTGAACTGCCAGCGCGCCATCGCCCAACAGATCGTCGATCGGGACGGAGATTATGCGCTGGCGCTGAAAGGCAATCAGGGCACGCTACACGCGGATGTCAGTCTGTATCTGGATGATCCCGCACGCGAGGCCGAGGACAATCATACCACGGTGGATGCCGATAACGGGCGCATCGAGACCCGAACCGCCACGGTCACGAACAACATCGAGTGGCTCCAGCATCAGCATGAATGGCCCGGCCTGGTTTGCATTGGCAAAGTCACCCGCACGCGGGAGAGCTCCACCAAAACCCAGGTTGAAACCGCGTATTATTTGCTCAGCAAGGCACTGACCGCCGAGCGTTTCAACGCGGTGGTCCGTTCGCATTGGGGGATAGAAAATCGTCTCCACTGGCGTCTGGACGTCATCATGAACGAAGACCAGGACCGCAACCGGATGGACAATAGCCCCTACAACCTCGCGGGGTTGCGACACATGGCGCTGAACCTCATGCAGAAGGAGGGATCTAAAGGGTCACTGCGCGGCAAGTTCAAACGAGCGGCATGGAACGATGACTATCTTCGCAGGCTGATGGCCAATTTTTGAAATGCGATTACCCTGGGGGGCGTCTCGCGACGCCACCCCTCCCACACCACCGGGCATACGGGTCCGTACCACGGCGGTTCGGCGGATTAGGCGCCCGCCAGCGTATCCATGGAGAACAACCCAAGACTTTTGAAGCGTCTGTTGGTGAAGGCGCGATGCAGCGCGCCCGAAGAGTTCAGCCGCCACGGTCCCTTTGGGCTGAAGATGGCCGCGCTGGCCGCCTTCTCCGTGACCTTCAGGCGACGAAGTTCTCGGTAACGATTGCCCCGCGTCTTCCACTGGACCCAGACGACGAAACGCAAGCGTCTCCGTGTCCAGCCCGTCCAACGATGCCAACTCGTGCAACTGACTGAAGCCGAAATATCCGGCCCATCCCCGCAGCAGCGGGTCCATGTCGGCGATCATCCGATCCAGGCTTACCCCTCGATGCCGCCGTGTCAGGCCGCGCACCCGGTCCTTGAACCGGGCAACGGCCTTGTCGGCGATACGTCGCCGGGGCTGCGGATCGTCCGTGACCGTGAAGCCAAGGAACGATCGCCGCCACGGGTTGGCAACGGCACTCTTCTCCGCGTTGACCTGCAACCTGAGGCGTCCTTCGATGAAGCGGGGCAAACTCGCCATGACCCGGCGGCCTGCCTTTTCGCTGCGGACATAGACGTTGCAGTCGTCCGCGTATCTCACGAAGCGGTGACCACGGCGCTCAAGTTCGCGATCCAGTTCGTCCAGCACGAGATTCGAGAGCAGAGGCGAGAGCGGACCGCCTTGCGGGATGCCCTCCCGGCTGGCCTCGAACAGCCCGTTGTTGAGCACGCCGGCCGTCAGGTAGCTTCGGATAAGCCGAAGCACCCGCCGGTCCGGGATGCGCGCCGCCACGCGGGCCATCAGTTTGTCGTGGTTAAACCGGTCGAAAAATTTCGCCAGGTCCATATCGATAACGAACCGATAGCCTTCGGTGACATTTGCTTGCGCCTGTGCCACCGCTTGCTGGGCAGAGCGCCCCGGCCGGAAGCCGTAGCTCTGTGCTCGCTGAACGCCGGGTCCCACAGCGGTTGTAGTCGCTGAAGCACCGCCTGCTGGATCACACGATCAATCACGGTTGGAATGCCGAGGTCGCGTGTCCCGCCGGCCGGCTTCGGGATTTGCACCCGACGCACCGGATCAGGCTGGTAGCGACCCTGGAGCAGTTGATGTTCGATCTCCGGCCACTCTTGTAAACGTGTCTCATCCACGGGCCACTCTGAACGTTTGAGTCATCGAGGGGCTGGGCTCGGGCAGCAAGCGATGGGCGCCCGGAATGTGATAGGTCCCGGCCAAACGCTGATGGAAGGGACGGGCGGGGCAAGTCAATTTCGGCCGACAGACAGTTTGTCGGTGAGTCTCGGTTGCTGGAGCTCAATGGGACGGCCCGAATGGGAATCTCATTGCCCCTCGCGGGCGCAAAGCATCCAACGGGTGCGGACCCGAGGACTTGCTCATCGAGGGGGACTTGCAACCCACCGGAAACCTGTCACTTTTCGCCCTATAACAAGGAGAAGTGACCATGGAATTCGGTATGTTCCACGAATTTCAGCGTCGGCCAGGCCAGACTGAAGCCGAAGCTTTCACCGAGTCATTTGAGCAGGTCGACGAAGCCGAGCGCGCCGGCCTCGACGTTATGTGGCTGGCGGAGTTGCATTGTGCGCCGGAACGCTCCGTGCTGGCCGCGCCGTTGAATATCGCCACTGCCATCGCCACCCGCACAAAACGTATGAAGGTCGGCATCGCCGTTCAAGTACTGCCTCTATGCCACCCGCTGCGCGTCGCCGAGGAGGCGACCACGGTCGATCACATCAGCCATGGCCGCTTGATCATGGGCGTCGGCCGCAGCGGTTTTCCTCGCACGTATCAGGCCTACGGCATCTCCTACGCCGAGAGCCGCGAGCGATTCGCGGAGGTCATGGAAATTCTAAAGCGAGCCTGGACGCAGGAAAGCTTCTCGTTCCATGGCAAGTACTACGACTTCGACAACGTTTCTTGTGTGCCGAAGCCGTTCGCTGCGCCCTATCCGGAAATCCGCGTCGCAGTGAACAGCCCCGACACGTTCCAGGAGCAGGGTCAGCGCGGTAATCCCATCTTCGTAGCTACCAGACTAGGCAACCTCGATGAACTCGTCCCCAATCTCCGCGTTTACCGGGCCGCCTGGAGTGCGGCCGGCCATCCGGGCAATGGCAAGGTCTATCTGCGCGTGCCGGTCTATATCGCTGACACGGAAAAGAGGGCGCGCGAGGAACCGATGGAAAGCGTCATGTTCTTCTATCGCTACCTCGGTGAGCGGATCGAGGCGTCGGCGGTCATGGAAGGCGCCCGCGCGATTGAGAACCGAGCCGAGCGTGGCGCGCGCCTGCAACACATCGACTACGATGAAGTCCTGCGCAGTAAGATCATAGTCGGGACGCCGGCCATGGTTGTAGACCGACTGGGCCAGGTAAAGGAGGAACTCGGCCTGGATGGGATCCTCGCGGAACTGAACTGCGGGATGAGGATCCCAAACGAGCGGGTGGTGAACTCGCTAAACCTGATGTGTCGCGAAGTGCGGCCGAAGTTCCAGAATTAAGCACAATAAGCGTCGTGCGTGGCTCAGATTTGCCGGAGTCCATCCAATTCCTCGCGAGCCCCGTTCCGCCCCGGAGGAACGGGAAGTCGGCGCGATATCGATTTCTGCCGCGGGAGGAGGTGGCAGGCCGGTTGTGGCTTGAAGCGGCCGACCCTCCCCGCCCAACTCCAGATAACGGCCATGGAAGCGCCGCGCTACATCCACATATCTTGGTAATTCCGCCCGACGGTGTTGCACTCCGAGATCAAGTGTATCGCGAAAGCAGCCATCGCGCCGTTCTGGAGGTGCGGGCCGAAAAGCCTCCGTAGTTTGCGTGCGAGAGGAAATCCGCTACAGCCTGCCCGGTTCAACCACAAGGAGTCCGACGCCGATGCGATTCACCATCGACCGCATCGACCATATCGTCCTG
Source organism: Acetobacteraceae bacterium (assembly GCA_050012615.1). GTDB lineage: Bacteria > Pseudomonadota > Alphaproteobacteria > Acetobacterales > Acetobacteraceae > Rhodopila. Next base: position 3,688 of record JBEKGV010000246.1, read on the forward strand.
AACGTCACCGATGTGGACATCGCCGCCGCTTGGTATCAACGGGTTCTCGGCATGGAGCGCGAGGAGTTCGGCCCCCATAACCGGACCGCCCTCAAATTCGGCGGGCAAAAGATCAACCTCAGGCCGCACGACCACGACGTCTACTCGTGGCCCACCGGTGCCACGCATGAAGCGGGTGCCGGGGACGTGTGTTTCATTACTGCGATGCCGCCGGACGAGGTGATCGGCCATCTGCACGACTGTGGCGTGGCGGTCGTGCAGGGACCAATTGAACGTGCGGGCGCGCTCGGTCCGATCCAATCAGTCTATTGCCGCGATCCGGACGGGAACTTAGTCGAGATCTCGTCATATCAGAGTCACTAATGCGCACATTGAGCTCATTGGGACGCACCCACCTGGGAATTGTCGCGTTTGCAGGGTTTCTCACCTGCATTCCCCTGGCGAATTGGCTGATCCTGCATATCGGGACGTCCTGTGTACCGTACGGTCCCTGCGTGGTGCCAGTCGCGCCGGGCATTTTGGCTCCGTCCGGTGTGCTAACGGTCGGTGTCGCTCTGGTTCTGCGCGACATCGTGCAACGGTGCTTGGGGCTGCGACTTGGCCTGGTTGCAATCGCTATTGGCACCGCGTTGTCGTCGCTTGTCGCACCGCCATCTCTGGTCGCCGCCTCCGGCATCGCCCTCGCGTTGAGCGAATTGGCCGATTGCGCAGTTTATACCCCGTTGCAACAACGGCGTCTGATGGCTGCGGTTGTTGCGTCATCCATGATCGGCTTGGTATTGGACTCGATCGTGTTCTTGTGGTTAGCGTTTGGCAACCTCGGGTTTCTTCCCGGTCAGATCATCGGTAAGGCGTGGGCCGTGTTAATCTCGATCCCGGTCGTTGGGCTTGCGCGCCGGGTTGCTCCGACGCCAGTCTGATGGTGCGCAGCCTTGCCGATTTCGACTTCGACCTGCCGCGGGAGCGGATTGCCCAAAGTCCGTCGCGGCCCAGGGACGCGGCGAGAATGCTGTGTGTACGGCCGGTCCGATCTTCACTGTCAGACCCGCTCGACGACCGCTATGTGCGGGATCTGCCGGAATTGATACGGCCGGGTGATGTGCTGGTAACGAACGACACGCGGGTGATTCCGGCGCGATTGACGGCACGGCGGGGCACGGCGCGCGTTGGGATTACGCTGAACCAGCCTCATGCTGTTGGAATCTGGAGCGCGCTGGCTCGCAACGCACGCTGCCTGCGCAAAGGCGACTCGTTGGAGTTTGACGGCGCTCAGGATCTCACGGCGTCCGTCATCGCAACCGATCAGCAAGGCGGTGTGACCTTGCAGTTCAATCAGCAAGACGGCGCCTTCGTGGATGCCTTGCATCGAGCCGGCGCGCTGGCGTTACCCCCTTACATCCACCGGCCGTGCGGGCCGGAGCGCGCTGACGCCTGGGATTATCAGACGATATTCGCTGCACACGAAGGCGCCGTCGCGGCGCCCACAGCCGGTCTGCATTTCACGCCCGATTTGTTGGCGGCTCTGGAGTCACGTGGCGTTCGCCAAGCTTCCGTGACGCTTCATGTCGGCGCCGGCACGTTCCTACCGGTCCGGTCAGATGATGTGACGCAACACCACATGCACGCAGAGCGTGGTGAGATCACAGCAGCCGCAGCCCTGATAATCAATTCCGCTCGCGCCGCAGGCGGGCGAATCATCGCGGTGGGAACGACGTCCCTCCGCTTGCTCGAGAGCGCCGTCACCGGCAGCGGTGCGGTTAGTTCATTCAATGGCGACACCTCTTTGTTTATCGTGCCCGGGTATCGGTTTCGCACGGCTGATCTGCTGATGACGAATTTTCATTTGCCTCGCTCAACCTTGTTCATGCTGGTCTGCGCCTTCGCCGGGACCGAGAAGATGCGCGCGGCTTATGCGCACGCGATCGCCAGCAAATACCGGTTTTACTCGTATGGCGACGCGTCGCTACTGTGGCGGCATGATTCGTAACGTCTTCACTTTCAAGCTAGATGCCAACGACGGTGCCGCGCGCGCGGCGACGATCTCAACCGCCCACGGGAAAATTGAAACCCCAGCATTCATGCCAGTGGGCACCACAGGAACGATCAAGGCAATGACCGCTGACGCGGTGCGCTCGACCGGAACATCCATTGTACTTGGCAACACCTACCACCTAATGCTTCGACCCGGTGCCGAACGAATTGCTCACCTAGGCGGGCTGCACCAATTCATGGACTGGCCGGGTCCGATCCTAACTGACTCGGGCGGGTTTCAGGTGATGTCGTTGGCAAAACTGCGAACGCTCGATGCCGATGGCGTTACGTTCCAATCGCATATCGACGGTTCAAGCCACCGTCTGACGCCAGCGCGATCAATTCAAATTCAGCACCTGCTTGACGCTACCATCACTATGGCGCTTGATGAGTGTACATCATTTCCGGCGACCCTGGAGCAGGCGCGGCAATCGATGGAACTGTCTGTACGATGGGCGATCCTGTCGCGAGATAGTTTCGTGAAACGACCGGGATACGGGTTGTTCGGTATTGTGCAAGGCGGCGTCTATCTGGATCTGCGAGCCGAGTCCGCAGCCGCGTTGTGCGACATCGGCTTTGATGGCTATGCGATCGGTGGCCTCGCCGTAGGCGAGGGTCAGATGGTCATGTACGACTTACTGGATCACACCGTCCCACGTCTTCCCGCAGACCGGCCGCGCTATCTAATGGGCGTAGGCACTCCAGACGATATCATTGGCGCCGTACGACGCGGCATCGACATGTTCGATTGCGTGATGCCAACGCGCGCGGGCCGCACCGCTCGGTC
>JBEKGV010000247.1:0-6501 GCA_050012615.1 Acetobacteraceae bacterium
GAGATAGATGTGACCGGTCAATAGCGGTTCGCCATCCTTCGCCTCCGAGCAGGGCAATCCGCCGAGCCGGTTGATGTGCTCGGCGAGGATCGGCGTAAAGGTCGCGGGCATGTGTTGCGTCAACACGACCGGAACGCTGACGGAACGGCCCAGAGCCTGGACCAAGGTGAACAATGCCTGCGGACCACCAGTGGAACTTCCGATCGCCAGCATTTTCGGGGGAAGAACGGGAGCCTGGCGGGTCAGCATCGAAGCTGCCGGACGGGCGGCCGATGCCGGCAACGCGGCGCGTTGGCGCAACCGCGCAAGGCCTTTTACCTTGCTGATGATTTCCAGTCGGAAACGTTCATCGGTGGCGGTGCCGATCGAAGTCGGCTTCGGGACGTAATCGGCCGCGCCCAATCGCAGCGCACGCATCGCGATGTCGGCGCCACGCGTGGTCAACGTTGAGGCCATGATGACCCGCAGTCCGGGGTCCGCCTGCAGCAGCAACGGCAAGGCGGCCATGCCGTCCATCACCGGCATCTCGATGTCCAAAACGACCACGTCGACCTTGGTGCGCTTCAATTCGTCAATCGCCATCCGGCCGTTACTGACTTTGGCGACGACCTGAATGCCGGGGTCCGCTTCCAGCATTCGTGCGATCGCGGCGCGAATGGTCGCGGAGTCATCGCAAACCATGACTCGGGCCAGGGCACCGCCACCAGTGGATTTAGCCGTCGCCGTTCCGCTCACAACAAGCCGACCTGACCGAGTTTGCCAACGAGAATTTCGTCGTCAAACGGCTTCATGATGTATTCTTGTGCGCCGTTCGCGATAGCCATCTCAATGTGCGTCATGTCGTTTTCGGTCGTGCAGAAGATCACCGCCGGATTATCGGGACCAAACTCCTCCCGCAGCACGCGCAGGAAGGTAATCCCGTCCATCACGGGCATATTCCAGTCCAGCAGCACGAAATCAGGCAACGCCGCGCGGCACGCGTCGAGCGCCTCCTGACCATCGCCGGCCTCGGTCACAATGCATCCGTGGGCTTCCAGAATGCGGCGAGCGACCTTGCGGACGACGCGGCTGTCATCGACGACAAGGCATTTCCGGGCCATGTCGCCGGTCAGCCTTGCAGCGCGTAATCGAGCAACCGTGCGACGTCCAGGATCACCAGCAGCCTGCCGTCCAACCGAAAAATACCGCGGCTGAACATGGCCCAGTTGCGCTCGAGCGTCGGCGGGTTGCGCTCAAACAGGGTGGTATTCAAACTCATGACTTCCGACACCTGGTCGACCAGGAGAGCGTAAAGCTCGCCGCCCTGTTCAGCGACCACGGACATGCGTTTCTGCCCTTGCTCGGGCGGCGGCAGATTAAGCCGTCGCCGGAGGTCGATCGCGGTGACGATGCGGCCGCGCAAATTCAGGCTACCGGCGATGTCAGGTGGCGCGAGCGGGATTCGTGTGATTGGTTGCTCAGCCAGAATGTCGCGCACGCCCAGAACCGGGATCCCACAAAGCTGACCTGCGACGGTGAGGGTCACGTAGACCTGCTCCTCGCCAGAGACTTGCTCGGTCCGGTCCATTAAATCGACGGTCATCTTGAACTCCTGGGTTTGGCGCGAGCCAACCTGGCGCCTGTCCACGGGCGGGCTCGCCTCGTGCCGATGGATGTGCGGCTGGATCGCGAGCCGGATATGGCCTCACGACGCAACCATGTCGGTTAAGCACTGGCGCAGCGACTCAATGATCTGGTCGCGCTGGATCTTCGCGACATAGTCGGTGAAGCCCGCGTTGCGGCCGGCTTCGACCTGACCCGGATCCGCGTAGCTGGACAGTGCGATCATCGGCAGATTGGCCCATGCGCCACCGGAGCGCACGGCACGGGCAAAGGCGAGCCCGTCCATGTCCGGCATTTCGATGTCGGACACGATGGCGTCGAACATTCGGCCGGACTCGCGCAGGCGCAGGGCTTCGGCCGCACTGGCCGCCGCCGAGACCTTGAAGCCCGCGGCCGTCAAAGAAGGCACCAGCAAATTGCGGAAGAATGCGCTGTCTTCGACCACCAGCACCTTGTGGCCAGGAGCGTTCGATCCTTTGGCGTTCGCGCTGAACCAATCCCGCCAGGCCAGCGTCAACCAGTAGCCTGTGTCCAGCACGTCTGTCGCCTTGCCAGCGATCACCGCCGTGCCGAGCGTTCCCGGACGGCCCGACCCGAGCTCGATATCGAGCCGATCCTCGACGACGTCGATGATCTCATCGACCATCAGTCCCATGGAGTGGTCCCCATCGGCGAAAACCAGCAACGACTGCGACGGTGTGTTGGTGGTGTCCTGATTGGTCAACGAAACCAGCGGCATCAACTTGCCGCGATACTGGGTGACCGGAGAGCCCGACGACATCTCGATCTTGTCGCGAGCGATATTCTCCAGTCGTGCGACGAGATTGAGCGGCACTGCCATTCGTTCGGCACCGTTCACGCGGAACAGCAGCAGTGCCATGCGGTCGGCCGTGGCGGCGCTTTCGATGGCCTCGTGTTTCGTCGCTTTATCAACTCCGCCGGCACCAACGCCGGTGGTCCGGGCGATGCCCGCCGGGTCCAGGATCATGATCACCGAACCGTCGCCCAGTATGGTGTTGCCGCTGAACATCGTGATGTGACGCAGGATTGGCGCAACTGGCTTGACGACGATTTCCTCGGTATCGAACACTCGGTCGACGATGATGCCCAGAAGGCTTGTGCCGACCTGAGTAACCACGATATGGGCTCCGCTGGTGACAGCATCGGAAGCACCAAGTCCCAGAAGATCGCCGAGGGAAACCAGAGGAAGCAGACGGTCGCGCAACCTAAGCACGGGCGTGTCGTTGATCAGCTCGATCACACTCTCTCCCGTGGTGCCGGGCGTATTATCCCCGGCTCGTCTCGCGCGGACCAGTTCGACGACGCTGATCTGCGGAATGGCGAACCGTTCGGCCACCGATTCGACGATCAGCGCCGAAACGATCGCCAGCGTCAGCGGAATCTTGATAATGAATGTCGTGCCCTGTCCGGCGGTACTTTTCAGATCGACGGTCCCGCCGATCTTTTCGATATTGGTCTTCACGACATCCATGCCGACGCCGCGACCCGACACGGCGGTCACATTGGCTGCCGTCGAGAAGCCGGCGCGGAAGATGAAGCGCTGAATTTGCGCCTCCGACATGGTCGCAAGCTCGGCTTCGCTGGCGAGTCCGTTGGACAGCACCTTGGAGCGGATCTTGTCCGCGGGGAGGCCACGCCCATCGTCGGAAACCTCGATGATGATGTGGCCACCTTCATGGTACGCGTTGAGCGTGATGCTCCCGGTCTCCCCTTTTCCGGCGGCGCGGCGTTCCGCCGGGCTTTCCAACCCGTGGTCGCCGCTGTTGCGTACCATATGAGTGAGCGGATCCTTGATCAGTTCCAGCACTTGCCGGTCAAGTTCGGTATCCGCGCCCAGCATCACGAGTTCGATTTTTTTGTTGAGGTCGCGCGAGAGGTCACGCACCAGCCGGGGCAATTTGTTCCAGGCATTGCCGACCGGCTGCATGCGGGTCTTCATGACCCCTTCCTGCAGTTCCGACGTGATGTGCGACAGCCGCTGCAACGGAGCGGTGAAGCCGCTGTTTTCCTGCACGCGGGCAAGTTGCAGGAGTTGATTGCGCGTCAGCACCAGTTCGGAGACCAGAGTCATCAGGTCTTCCAGCACGTCGACGGTCACGCGGATGGTCTTCTCAGCCGCGGCCGCTGGGCCGGCTCCGGCTACTCCCGTCTGGTCCGCGGCTGCCGCGGCTGCCGCGGCCGCCACCGGCGCCGGGCGCGCTTCCGGTTCGTCGGGGAGGGGAGCTTCGGGCACGGGAACCGGCTCATGTGCGACAGGCTTCTTCGGCACGGATGCCACTACCGGCGCGGACGGCGGAGCGGGAGCCGGCGCTGGAGCGGGAGTTGGCGCCAGAGCGGGAGTTGGCGCCAGAGCGGGAGTTGGCGCGGGAGCGGGAGTTGGCGCGGGAGCAGCCGCGGGCGCTTGGACCGCCACGGGCTTTGCCGCCGGCCTTGGCGACTGACCCGATGCGGTCGCATTCAGGCTGGCGATCAGCTGAAGGTCATCGCCGGCGGGCTCGGCACCGGACTGCGACAGGCCGGAGAGAATTGCCTTGATGCGGTCGAGCGCCGTCAGGATCTCGCTGACGATATCCGGCGACGCGGACATCGTGCCGTCGCGCAACTGACCAAGCACGTTCTCGGCCGCATGGGCGACCCGCTCAAGCCGCGGTAAGCCCAGAAAACCGCAGGTGCCCTTGATCGTGTGCACCATGCGAAAGATCAGCGACAAGGTCGCGGCATCGTCCGGCGTTCGCTCCAACGCCAGCAAAGCGACGTCGAGTTCGGCGAGGTTCTCGTTGGTCTCAGTCAAAAAGTCGGCGAGCAAGTCGTCCATCGTGGCCCCCGTGGCATCGATCATCAGTGTTGGGAGCCGAGTAGTGACCGGAGATCACGAATAAAGTGTAAACCGATGGGCCGTTTCCGGAATTATTTTCGCAGGTCCCGCTCTCCGCCGGCAATCGCGTCCAAACGGATCGCCTCAAGGCCAGTCGCCGGCCCAACCACCGCCGAGAGACGCAGCTTCCGGCTGATCGCCAACAGCGCCGTCAACGGCATTTGCGCGGAGTGAGCGTCGGCAAGCGCCTCGAGCGCGGCGGCCTCGTCACCCATGCAAGCTGCGAACCCCGCCGGCCAGGCAGCATCCGGGCCATCGATCCGGATGAGCAGATCGGAGGGTTCGCCCATCAGAACGATCGTGCCTCCCTTCGGCAGACAGTCGCAGGCGAGAACCATCAGATTGAGCAAAACACGCGCGACCGGCGCCGGGAAAACGCAGTCGGGCCCGATCACTCGGACATCGAGGCCAATGCGCCGTGCCCCCAGAGGCGGCGCCGCCAGCCTGACAAGCGCCGCCAATGCGACCGGGTCGGTTTCCGGACCCCAGGCCGCGCGCAGCAACCGCAGACGCTGGCTTAACGATTTGGCGGCAGATGAGGCGAACGCCAGGACCTCGTCGTCGCGCTCCGCATCCTCGGCCACCATCTCGATTGCGTTGCCAACGGTTCCGATCAGGCCGCCGAGGTCGTGGCACAGACGCGCGCAAACAAGCTCCACAAGGCGTAAGGTCTCGCCCAAATCCGCCATCAGACCACTGCCATCGGCATAGCCGCCCTCTCATGCGCCCGCCTTCCTATTACGTCCGGCGACACTACCTTACACAATGAGCTCGGCTGGGACAGGCACGTTCCAGCGGCGGTCCCGTGTATCGGAAAACGGGATTGCGCGAATGCCATGAGAAGGAGTATTAACGGAGCGATGATTGACCCGTTCGGCCGCCCTATCACGTATCTTCGCGTTTCCGTCACCGACCGCTGCGACCTGCGCTGTGTCTACTGCATGGCGGAGGACATGACGTTCCTGCCAAAGCGCGAATTGCTGACGCTGGAAGAGCTTGATCGCCTGAGCGCCGCGTTCATCCGCCTCGGCACCACGAAGATCCGCATCACCGGAGGCGAGCCCCTGGTCCGCCGCGACATCCATCGGCTGTTCCAGTCTCTGGGCGCGCGACTTGTCCCCAAGGGCGACGAGCCGGGCCTGAGGGAACTAACAGTCACCACCAACGGCACCCAGCTTACGAAGCATGCCGAGGGCCTGTACGCGGCAGGCGTGCGCCGGATCAACGTATCCCTGGACTCGCTCGATCCCGGCCGTTTCACGCAGCTAACCCGGCTGGGCAAGATCGAGCAGACCTTGGACGGGATTTTCGCCGCCAAGGCCGCCGGCCTCGCGATCAAGATCAACGCCGTCGCGATGCGGGGCGTGAACGAGGATGAGTTCGACGCCATGATCGCGTGGTGCGGCGAGCACGGGTTCGACCTGTGCCTGATCGAAACCATGCCGATGGGCGAGATCAGTGAAGACCGCTCGGACCAGTACCTGCCGCTGTCGATCGTACGCGGACGGCTGCGCAAGACCTGGACCCTTGAGGACACCGATTATCGCACCGGCGGTCCCGCGCGGTATTTCGACATCAAGGAGACCGGCCGCCGGATCGGCTTCATCACGCCGATGACGCATAACTTCTGCGAAAGCTGCAACCGCGTTCGGCTGACCTGCACCGGCACGCTGTATATGTGCCTCGGCCAGGAAGATTCGGCCGAATTCCGTCCGTTGCTACGCGCCGGCGCGTCGGACGCCGAGCTTGAGGACGCGATCCGCGCCGCGATCGCTCGCAAGCCGAAAGGCCACGATTTCATCATCGACCGCCGGCACGACAAACCGTCAGTTGGCCGCCACATGAGTGTGACCGGGGGCTGAGCCCCGAAACAAATCGTCGAACCGGGTGAGGAGTTGATCATCCATGCGTGCAACTCTGGCAATCACGGCTGCCTTCGCCTTCGCGGCCGTACTGGGCTGCACCATCGAGACGTCGTCGCCAGGTTGGGCGGCGGACACCCC
>JBEKGV010000248.1:0-8136 GCA_050012615.1 Acetobacteraceae bacterium
GGCGGCGTGGGCTATTTATTCCATTTTGTTGCCGGATGGAGTCGACCGAAGCGCGGTGCAGGATGCATTGCGCTCTGACGGTGTCCCGACGGCGATTTATTATCCGCGTCCCTTGCATCGCCAGCCGGCGTATCGAGATCATCACGACGGCGCGGCGTTGCCGACGTCCGATTATCTCGCGGACCGAATTCTCGCGTTGCCCATTCATCCCGACATGGACGAAGCGGCGGCGTGCCATGTGTGCGACGCCGTCGTCGCGGCGGTCGCGAGGCGGAAATGATAGATAGCCGTCGCGACTGTTGTAACGTGGAAGAAACGGAACACCGATCTCACGCAGGTGTGATTGAGATCGTCTGTGTGTATTTGTGTACATCTGTGGCTTCACTCAATTCTTGACGTTATGCCGAATGCCCAAATGTCTGACGCTTCGGCACCGTCACTAACCACGTCATGGCCGGTCGCCGAGCCAGCCATCAATCGCCGCACAGTGCCGCGACGCGTCCCCCGTACAACCCGAGGGATGACGTGCTGGCCGAGGCGCGACACGCTCAACAGTTATGCCGGCAATTCCGCTTGAACGTACGGTGACTGCCACGCAAAGAGTCGCGCGGGACGATGCCGTATGGTGGTGCGTGCTGCTGGTGCTGTGCGTCGCACTTGTCGCTCCGCTGACCATCGCCGATGTGCCGCCGCTGCTGGATTATCCTAACCATTTGGCGCGGTTGTTCGTGTTGGCTTCCGTCCCGGCCGATCCGGTACTCGCGCGGTTTTATGAGCCGCGCTGGGGCATTATCCCGAACCTGGCGCTCGATCTGACGGTGCCGCCGCTGCTGCGGATGTTCCCGGTCCACATCGTCGGCCGGGCGATCGCCGGATTGATCCTGCTGCTTCCGGTTCTCGGCGCGTCCGCTTATCATCGGGCGCTGAGCGGGCGTTTGTCATATTGGCCGTTCGCTGCCGTTCTTTTCGTTTTTAATGCTGCCCTGCTACGGGGCTTTTTAAATTTCATCGCTTCGGTCGGCCTCGCGCTGCTGCTCGGCGCGACCTGGGTCGCGTGGCGGGAGAGGCGGCCGTCCCTTACCATCCTGATCGGGATGGTCGGGGCGGTGGCGCTGTTTTTCTGCCACCTGACGGGTCTGTTGTTCTTCGCGATCCTGATCGGCGGTCACGAGTTGGCGTGGCTGCGTAAGGCTTCGTTCACGATTGGCGGCCTTGCCCGCCGGGCCGCGGTCGTGATTTTGATCTTCGCGGCTCCGGCAGCGCTGTATTTAATTTCGGACCTGGGCCACATGGCCGGAGAAGCGGAGTTCCGCTCGGTGGCGGGGAAGGCTCACGCCGCGTTGAGCCCGGTGATCAATTATGTCTGGCCCCTCGATCTCCTGACCGCCGCGTTGTGTATCGCGGCGACCCTGTTGTGCCTCGCCATGCGCTGGTGCGTGATCCAGTTTCAGGCGGCCGCCGCGATCGTCGTACTGCTGGCCTTGTTCATAGTATTACCAGCGGCGCTCAAAGGTACTTACGACGTCGACACGCGCTTCATCATCATGGCGGCGTTTGTCATCTCAGCCTCCCTCACGCCGGTCGCCATGCCACACCCGGCCAGATGGACTTTAGGCATTGGGTTCTTGCTTCTGTTCGGTGTGCGAATGTCCGTGCTCGTCGCGGCATGGGAGGGGTGGTCGGGGGAACTCGCCGCGTTCCGAAGCGTGATCGCCTCGGTCCAGCCGGGCGATGTCGTCATGACGGTCCGTGCGTCGCGTGTGGAGGATACCTACGACGGGACTAATGTCCCGTCGGCCCGCCGCCTGTCAGACGGTACCACGATCGACACCCATCTCCCGGGGCTTTTGGTGATCGAGCATCGCGCTTACTGGCCGTTTCTGTTCGACAACCTCTCGCAGCAACCAATTCGGACGCGCGAGCCGTATCGTACCGCGGCCAGTCTGGTCGATAATTCGCGGGACCCGATCGCACTGTTAAAGAGCGGCGAGCCAGGGATACGGCCATTCACTCATGTGCTTGTTCTGGGCCCGGATCCGGCTGACATCATTACCGGCGGTCTGAAGCTGGTGTCCGCCAACGAGACAGCCGCCCTGTTCGCCGTGGTGCGCGACGACGTCAACCAGCCACGATCGGGTTCGCCGCCACCGGCCCGGTGATCCAGAACTCGGCGACTCCGTAATTCGCGTGGTTGGGTCACTTGGTCGTTCTATTTGAAACCATCCGGAAATTCCTCAGGTCAACCTGGCGTGCCGAAGTAATGCCAACCGGCCGAAAGATTGACGTACGGCCTTTCAAACCCCGTCATGGCCCTCCCCCGACTTGATCGGGGGATCGTCCGGGCCACCTATCGCGGCACAGTGCTGGTACAGGTGGCCCGGACGAGTTTACCCCTGCGAAGGCGGGGGCCCGGCCATGACGGTGACGGCAAGAGTCAATCTATTCGCCAATTGGTATAAGTGCGACCTGAAACAATATTGAAAGCAAATAAGGTTGATTCTGGCTTTGACCCGGAAGGCCGAGTACCGCTGCATGCCCGGATCGGGCGTTTGGATACAGCAATAAGAAGCCCATCGCGATATGAGGCCCCATCGAGTGTCTCGTCATGCCGGTTGACCGAACGATCGACCAGGAAAAGGCAGCGTGCCTCCACGCCCTCGCCCCTTCCGGCGAGCGCGATACGGCGCGCGGGTCGCCAGAGCCGGTGCGCCGCCCAATTGGCCTGGCTTCCCGTTTGTCGATCATCTGCGCGCTGCTCGTCGTGACGACGCTCGCCATAGGGGCCGTGGTGACCTGGCAGCTCCGACAGACTGCGCTCGCCGGGTCTGAACGCGAACTGATAAGCCTCGGCATTGTCCTGGCCGAGCAAACATCCCGGACCGTTCAGTCAGTCGATCTCGTCCTTGGGGAGGTGCAAGCACAGGCAGCCGCGATGGGGTTACGTTCGTCCGAGGAACTCCGTTCGCGACTGGCCGGGGATAGCGCCCATCAGTTCTTCGTCAGCCATCTTCGAAACCTGCCGCAAGCGGAAGCGATCATTCTGCTCGATGCGAACGGCGACGTGGTCAACTGGTCGCGGGATGGCCCGGTTCCACCGTTCAATTTCTCCGATCGCGAGTATTTTCGTCATCTTAGCACCCATGATGACCCGGACACCTTCGTCAGCGAACCGATGCAAGGCCGGATCACGGGCGAATGGATCATGTTTCTCGTCCGGCGCATCAATGGCCCGAACGGCGGCTTCCTGGGAACGGTGATCGCACAGGTCGACACGCGATACCTGGAGGATTTCTACGCTACGATCAGCATGGTGCCGGGGGAGTCGGTCACTCTGCTGCGCCGTGACGGCATCGTGATCGCCGGCTTCCCTGATAGCGGGAATCGCCGCGGACGGCACATGCCCGAATTATCGCCATGGTATGATCGGGTGGCCAACGGAGGCGGGTCGTATCACTCGCCGGGCTATCTCGGCAACGTTCCGCAAATTATCACGGTGCATCCGCTACGCGACTACCCGCTGGTCGTGGATGTGAACGTTTCTGAACAAGCAGCCCTCAGCAGTTGGCACAAGCAGGGCGCCGCCGTTGTGCTCGCGGCGATCGGCGCGGCGATCGGGTTCACGATATTGTTCAATGTGATCATCGCTCAGTTCCGGCGCCAGCAGGAACAGAACGTCAGGTTGAACCAGAGCGAGACGGCGTTATGCGCGAGCGAGCGGAAGTTAAAGGCATACGCCGGTATGGCGGCTGACTGGTTCTGGGAGCAAAATGCCGATCTTCGTTTCGTTGTCGATTCTCACATTCCGATGGCAAGCCGTCCGACCGACGTTGGTAAGACGCGATGGGATCTGGCCGATCCGGCCATGGATCCGCATCGATGGGTTGCGCATAAAGCCGATCTCGCCGCCAGGCGGCCGTTCCGGAACTTCCGTTGGGAGCGGATCGGAACCGATGGCAATCGCCGCCACATGAGCACGAGCGGTGATCCGATCTTTGACGAGATGGGGGTTTTTTTGGGCTACCACGGGACGGGCCGGGACATGACCACCGATGTGAATGCAGCCGAGGAGCTGCGTCAGGCAAAGGAACAGGCGGAGGCCGCCAGTCGGGCGAAGTCCGAATTCCTCGCCAACATGAGTCATGAGTTACGCACGCCGCTGCACGCGATCATTGGTTTCTCGGAACTTATTCGTACTCAAACCGATGGCCGGATCGGCGAAAATTACGTGGCATGGGCCGGGGATATTCTGGCCAGCGGCCGCCATTTGCTCGACCTGATCAATGGTGTACTTGATCTGTCAAGGATCGAAGCCGGCCGTTACGACGTCGCGGATGACCGTGTCGATCTCGCGATCGTCGCTCGCGCTTGTCGCGGTATGCTCAGGCTGCAGGCCGAGGCGAACGAGGTACATGTGGAATGCGCGATCGCGGACGCGGTCGTGCGGGCGGACCGCAGGGCCATGAAACAAATCGTGCTCAACCTCCTGACCAACGCGGTTAAATTCACGCCGCCTGGCGGAACCGTCTCGATCCAAGCCGATGAGGCTGAGAATGGGGATATGGTGCTTGTCGTGGCGGATACCGGGATCGGTATCGAGCCGGCGGCGTTGGCTTCGCTGTGCGAACCCTTCACGCAGGCGGATGCATCGATAAGCCGGAAATATGGCGGTACCGGGCTTGGACTGGCGATCTGCCGCAAACTCGCGGCGCTGCATGAGGCCACGCTGACAATTGCAAGTGCGCCTGGCGAGGGCACCACGGTTCGGGTCACGTTTCCCGCGTCACGCGTCATCGCGGAACCGTGGCGTGTGGGGACTAGCCTGCCGTCGCTGGCGGACGACGAGGAATTGGACAACGCCCCGCGCCAGGCGGCTGGAGCGGTGGACACGGTGTAGGGGGCCACGTCTCTCGCAGCGTGGTCCGCGTTGATAGATCATCGGGTCGGGGCCCGGTGATGACGCGCTGGGGGCCGGTGATGACGTGCGAAGTCATTAGTCGGAATCAACCACACACGATCGTCTTCGCGGCTGCCTGGCCGCTGATCCAGGCGCCTGCCAGAGTGCCGGCGTAGGGAACGTTGCAGGCCTCGCCGGCGAACATCAGGTGCCCGTCAGCCAAAGGCGCCGCCAACCGGTCGCGCGCATCGGACTGATGGGGCACGGCGTAGCAGTAGGCGCCTCCGATCCAAGGGTCGGCGTCCCAATGGGTCACCAGCGTGCCGCCGCCCGCGAACAATCGATCGACCCGGCCGCCGAAGATCGCCCGCAGTTCGCTCAGTGCGTGGTCGATAGCCGCGGCCTCGCCACCTCGGGCGAGGTCCCAGGCGACCCCGCCGCCGATCCAGCCCTGCACGTAATCTCGGCCGAACGGCCAGCACTGGAACGGCATGAGCGAGCCGCCGCTGCGTGCCACCTGGCGGTCGACCGAGCAATGCAGCGGCAGATCCAACCGGTCGGGCCCGTTGGCTCGCAAAGCGACTTTCAGGGCGAGACCCATCGGCAAGGCATGGATGCACTCCTGGACTTCGGGCGGCAGCGCCGGCTCGAACACCAGGGTGCCGGCCGCGAGCACGCCGGTGGAGACAGTGACAATGCAGGCGCCCGCCGTCACCTTCCCATCCCTACACTCCACCGTGACCCGCCCCCCTCGGCCTCCCCACTGAACCCGGGTGACCGGCGTGTTCAGGCGGATGTCGAGCCCAGGGGTGAGGCAACGGCTCACGAAGCTGCCGATGCCGCCTTCGGGCACCAGATTTCGCCCGTTCAAAGCGTTCCGCCGCCAGTCGCGCGCGCTGAAGCGTGCCGCGTCGACGGCACAGATGACCGGCCCTTCCCATGCCTCGACGGTGGCAGCCCAAGGATCATTGGGCAGTGAACGTGTGATTTCGGCGAGGGAGACGTCGCCTCGGTCATGGAGCAATGTGTCCGCCGCCGCCTCGAAGCGGGTCCAGGCACCGTCGTACGAGTGGGCTTCGTCGTCGGTCATGAGGCGCGAGCCCACATAGGTGCGTTCGGTGCGAATTTCGTCCGAGCGCAACAGCCGCTCGCCCGCCGCGCTGGCGATTGGGACCAGAGGATTGTGCTCGGCGTCGTGAAACCAGACCGCGCCCATGTCGAACCAGACCCCGCCGAGGGCTTCCGGGTGCGTGGTCCAGGCGCGGCCGCCGATCCGGTTGGAGGCTTCCAAAACCAGGCAGCTTCGACCCTGGTCCCGGAGCGCGGTCGCCGCTCCCAGACCGGCCAGCCCGGCACCTATCACCACCACATCGATGTCCGCATCCATAGGGGATCTCCCAAGGTCGCCACCGGTTGTTCGACCCAGTTCGCCAGCATAGCCGCTTCCGAGGTCCACGGCAGCCTGTGGTTGTCATAGCATTGCCAAACTCATCGGATTCCCGGCAGGGCGCGCGACGCAAGGTCCGGACCGGAGCAGTTGGAGACGCGCGGTTCCCCCGGCGGAGTCGCCAACGCAATCGCCCAATCGGCGGAGCAGTACCACAGACTCCGGACGCTGGTCAGGAATCAGGCAAGCGCCGATAAAAACTGGGGAGAAGCCGGACAGCCAGAGATTTATTTTCGCCGCCGCGAAAGCAAGTCGCCCGAACTATGCCAGCCAAGAAAGGAAATCGTCGTCGCGGAAACCAAGGATTTCATCGGACCCTCCAGCCGTTCGCACGAGCCGCGCGATAAACGAGCATTCGCGAGCGCCCGATTATCGGCGGTAAATTTTGCTTTTCTCGGCCCCTCTTAGGCGACCGTTTCGCGATGAACCCGGACGCTGCAGCCCAGTACTTGATCGCGGCGGACGCTTCTTCCACCATCGCGACGTTACCCTTGGTTCAGGAGAGCTTCGATGCAAGTGCGCGCCGCTGTGGCTCGGAAGGCCGGCGATCCTTTGAGTCTGGAAAGCGTCGAACTCGACGGCCCGCGCGAGGGCGAGGTGCTCGTCGAAATCAAGGCGACGGGGATTTGCCACACCGACGAATATACACTCTCGGGTGCCGATCCCGAGGGTCTGTTCCCCGCCATTCTGGGCCACGAGGGCGCTGGTATCGTCGTCGATGTGGGGAAAAATGTCACGTCGCTGAAGCCGGGCGATCATGTCATTCCATTATACACGCCGGAATGCCGGCAGTGCGAATATTGCTTATCGCGCAAGACAAATCTGTGCGTGGCGATCCGCGCGACGCAGGGCCGCGGCGTGATGCCTGACGGCACCAGCCGGTTTCGTGCCGGCAGCGAGACGGTGTTCCATTACATGGGCACCTCGACCTTCGCGAATTTCACCGTGCTGCCGGAGATCGCGCTCGCACGCATTCGGCCGGACGCGCCGTTCGATAAGGTCTGCTATATTGGTTGCGGAGTGACAACGGGTCTCGGTGCCGTGATGAATACCGCCAAGGTCGAGGCCGGCGCACGCTGTGTCGTGTTCGGCCTCGGCGGGATCGGCCTGAACGTCATCCAGGGACTGCGGATCGTGGGTGCCGAGCAGATCGTCGGCGTCGATCTCAATCCGCGGCGAAAGGAGATGGCGGAAAGGTTCGGTATGACGCACTTCGTCAATCCGGAGGAGGTTCGGGGCGATCTCGTGCCGTATCTCGTGGATCTGACGAAAGGCGGGGCGGACTATAGTTTCGAATGTATCGGTAATGTGAAGGTGATGCGGCAAGCGCTGGAATGCGCACATCGCGGCTGGGGTAAGTCGGTCATTATCGGTGTCGCGGGCGCCGGTCAGGAAATCGCCACGCGGCCGTTCCAGCTTGTGACCGGGCGAACCTGGATGGGCACGGCGTTTGGCGGTGCGCGTGGACGGACAGATGTGCCGCGGATCGTCGATTGGTACATGGATGGACGGATCAACATCGATGATCTGATCACGCATGTGCTGCCGTTCGAGCAAATCAACGAGGGCTTCGAACTGATGCGGCGTGGCGAGTCGATCCGGTCGGTGGTGGTTTTTTGAGTTTGACGAACGATTGATTTTTGCACTGTGGCGCCAGAGATCACCGGGTCAAGCCCGGTGATGACGGGATAAGGATAGGTGCACCGACCTTAATTTAGCGCCCCTGGGGTCAGGCCCGGTGATGACGAACTGGGGCTGGTGCCGATCGGTTAACTCATTCGGCCACCGCTATCCC
>JBEKGV010000249.1:0-6485 GCA_050012615.1 Acetobacteraceae bacterium
CTCGCGATGGCCCTTCGTCGTGTTCATCACCGTGTCGCCGGATTTCAGCGTACCGGCGTAGACGCGCACGAAGGTCAGCGTGCCGTATTTATCGTTGATGATCTTGAACGCGAGGCCGGCGAACGGCGCCTTTGGATTGGCGGGGATGCGACGGCGATCCGGGTGCAGGGTTTCATCGACGCCTTCATCCAGAGCGACCGCGATGCCGGGCACGTCGATCGGGCTTGGCAGGTAGTCGACAACCGCGTCGAGCAGCGGCTGCACGCCCTTGTTCTTAAAAGCGGTGCCGCACAGCACGGGCCGGAACTCCCCGGAGATCGTGCCCTTCTTGATGCACGCTTTCAGTGTTGCGACCGAGACATCGCCCTTTTCGAAATACTCCTCCATCGCCTTTTCATCGACCGAAACGGCGGTGTCGAGCAGGGTTTGCCGATACTCGGCGGCTTGCTCGGCGAGTTCGGCGGGGATCGGTTCGTCATGGTATTTCGCGCCGAGTTCGCCGCCTTCCCAAATGATCGCCTTCATCTCGACGAGGTCGACGACACCACGGAATTTTTCTTCCTCACCAATCGGCAGTTGCAGCGGCAAAGCGACGATGTCCAGCTTCTCCTTCAGCGTGTCGAAGGCGCGGAAGAAGTTGCCGCCGGTCCGGTCCAGTTTGTTAATGAAAATGATGCGCGGCACGTTGTAGCGATCGGCCAGCCGCCAGTTCGTCTCCGATTGGGGCTGCACGCCGGCGACGCCCTCGATGATGAAGATCGCGCCGTCGAGCACGCGCAGGCTCCGGTTCACTTCGATGTTAAAATCGATGTGGCCGGGCGTGTCGATGATGTTGATGCGCGTGCCTTGCCACTCGCACGTCACGGCGGCTGACGTGATGGTGATGCCGCGCTCGCGCTCCTGGTCCATGTAATCGGTGGTGGTATTGCCGTCGTGCACCTCACCGATTTTGTGTGACACACCCGTGTAATACAGGATCCGCTCGGTCGTGGTGGTTTTGCCCGCGTCGATGTGCGCGGTGATGCCGATGTTGCGAATTTTATCGAGCGGCGTGCCTGACACTTTAGACCTCCATACAGAAACGGGCGCGATATGCGGTTTTTCACCGCGCGCCCGCATCGTCCTGGCGGCTCGATTCTGAGCCGGACTTTCCGCGCTCAGATGCGCTCGCGGACGCCATTTTGCAAGTGCGAAAAGCAATCCGGGAACGCATGTTCGCCATACCGCAACACACTTTGTAATTATTCGTCGTATTGTTCCGGTGTAGTGTGGCGGAATGGACCTTCGAACCGCCCAGGCGATGGTACGCTTCGGTCTCGGCTCAACCGGCTCCGAGCCGCCACAAGCCGACCCCTCCGCTTGGCTGCTGAACCAACTTCGCCAGCCGGATTGGCCCTGGCCGGGCCCGCAACCCTCGACCGAGGAGGGTCTGGCGGCGGTGCGGGCGGACCGGGAGACCAAACCACCGCCGGGCGAATCTCAGTCCCGCGCGCTTTATCGGGCGCAGGGATTGGCCGCCGTGGGAAGGGCCGTGGCGACGAAGACCCCGTTCCGGGAACGGTTGGTGTGGTTCTGGACCAACCATTTCACTGTCTCGCTCCGCCGCGGGCAGTGCGCGGCAGTCGCCGGCGCATTCGTACAGGAGGCGATCCGCCCGCATGTGACCGGCCGGTTCGAGGACATGCTGCTGGCGGTCATGCGTCATCCGGCCATGCTGCTGTATCTGGACAATGCCCAATCGGTCGGTCCCGACAGCATGGGCGGACAGATTTCGCACCGGGGGCTCAACGAGAATCTCGCCCGCGAGTGCCTGGAATTGCATACGGTCAGCGCGGACGCGGGATACACCCAGGCGGACGTGACGTCGTTCGCGCGCATTTTGACCGGCTGGTCGATCGACGTGAGAAACGAGCCGCTCGGGTTCATGTTCCGCCCTCGCATCCATGAGCCCGGCGCCCAGAAGCTGATGGGCCGCACATTCCCCGACGGCGAGGAAGGTGGCATCGAGGCAATACGTTTCCTCGCGAACCATCCCTCGACGCATCGGTTCCTCGCCACCAAGCTGGTGCGGCATTTCGTGTTGGACACGCCGCCACCGGCGGCCGTCCACCGGATCGAAGGGATCCTGCGCGACACGCGCGGCGATCTGGGCGCCGCGTCCGCCGGGCTTGTCGGGCTCAATGAGGCGTGGACGCCTGGCACGAAAGTGCGCACGCCGCTCGATCTGGTCGTCGCCAGTTTCCGCGCGCTGGACGTGCCGGTCGACCCCTCCCCTCCGTTCCTGGGGATCCTGGCCGGCCTTGGCCAACCGCTCTGGACCGCTCCCGAGCCGAACGGCTGGCCCGATACCGCCGTGGATTGGTCTGGCCCGGAGGCGATGATGCGCCGGATCGACTGGGCCTACGCTGTCGCCGGACGGATCGGTGACAGGGACCCGGTGGCGCTCGCCGAGGCATCGCTCGGGCCGCTCTACCGGCCTGCCACGAAGGATGCGATGGCGCACGCCGGCTCGCGGCGTGAAGCGATGACGTTGCTGCTCACTTCTCCCGAATTCCAGAGGCGATGATGGACACTGTTTCCCGCCGGGTTTCCCCCTGGGTTTCCCGCCGCGCCACGCTGCTTGGCCTCACCTCGGTCATCACACTGGGCCGTGTCTCGCTCGCGGTGGCCTCCGCGCCCACCGACCAGCGGTTCGTGGTCGTGATCCTGCGCGGTGCCATGGATGGGCTGTCGGCCGTCGTGCCGTACGGCGATCCCGGTCTGGCCGCGTTGCGCCCCGAGCTAGTGCCGCCCTCGCCGGGCCAGGACAAGGGCCTGCTCGATCTCGGCGGGATGTACGGACTGCATCCCGCGATGGCGCGATCGCACGCGCTTTATCAGGCGAACGAGTTGCTCGTGGTGCACGCGGTCGCCGGCAATTATCGCGTGCGCAGCCACTTCGAGGCGCAGGACTATCTGGAAAGCGGCGCGGACCATCGCATGACGAGCGGCTGGCTGAACCGAGCGGTGGCCGCCATGCCCGTCGCGAGCCGCAATCAGACCGATGCGTCGTCGTGCGCGATCGCGATCGGCCCCTCCGTCCCTTTGCTTCTTCGCGGCCAGCAGGCCGTCGCCAACTGGGCGCCGCACGGATTCGCCGAGCCGCAACCGTCGTTGTACCAGGCGATCCTGAGCCTGAACCAGGGAGACCCGATCACCGGGCCCGCGATCACGGCGGGCCTGCGGGATCGCGGCTTCGGCGACCAGGTACTCGGCGACCACGTATTGGGCGACCACGTATTGGGCGCGCAAGTAGCGGGTGGACCTCCCGGAGCCGTTCCAGCCGTCGCCGAAGTGAGCGCCCAGGGTGGCAGCCAGTCGGGCATGCCGATGATGGACGGTCCGCCACGGGCGGGCGGCGGCCGGTTCGCGTTTCCCGCGCTGGCCAAGGCGGCGGGAACGATGCTGGCGGCGCCTGATGGGCCGCGGATCGCCGCGCTGGAACTCGGCGGCTGGGACACCCATACCGGCCAGAACAACCGCATGGTGCAGCCGCTGACGCAGCTGGACATTGGCCTCGAAGCGCTCAAGACCGCGTTGGGCGAGTCCTGGCGGCGGACGGTTGTGATGGTGATGACGGAATTCGGCCGCACGGCTCGGATGAATGGCACCAAGGGCACCGATCACGGTACCGGAACGGTTTCCTTCGTCGCGGGTGGCGCGGTGGCGGGCGGCAAGGTGGTCGCCAATTGGCCGGGCCTTGGGCCAGGCCGGCTGTTCGAGGATCGCGATCTGGCTCCGACGGCGGATATCCGTTCGGTGGCCGCTGGGATTTTAACAGCGCATCTCGGGCTGGATCAGGCGGCGTTGACCTCGGTTTTCCCCGGAGGCGAGCCCGCCCAACCAATGCATGGGCTGGTGCGGGCCGCCTGATACCAGCCGGCGAATGGATTGACCCATCGGCACGGCCGCCCAACAGGTCATCCCCCTCCCCCGACCTGATCGGGGGATCGTCCGGGGGACCTGTCGCGGCACTGTGCGGCGATAGATAGCCGGCTCGGTGGCCGGCTATGACGCGAATGGTGGCCGGCTATGACGCGAATCGTGGCCGGCTATGACGCGAATCGTGGCCGGCTATGACGTGATTGGCGACCGTGCCGACGAGCCGGTCATTTGAGCGGTCGGTGCAAGCAGTCAGTACAACCAATCAGTAGTGGTAGCCCGGCGCCGGGGGATAGTAGCCCGGCGGCGGCGCGTTATATCCTTGCGGATAATAACCCGGTTGCGGCGGGTAGTATCCCGCTTGCGGCGGCGGGTAGTAGCCCGGAGGAGGCGGGGTCGTCGCGACACCAGTGGCCGCCCCTACGCCGCCGCCAATCAGTGCGCCCAGCGCCGCACCTCGACCGCCTCCGGCGGCAGCGCCGATCGCCGCGCCGGTGCCAGCGCCAATCAAGGCACCTCCGGCGGCACGCTGGCCCGGATCATAAGGGTCGGTGCAGGCCGCGAGGCTTAGCAAAGCGCCCAGGCCTAGCGATACCGGTGTGATCAGACGTTTCATGGATTCCTTCCTCATTCGGAGAGCCTCGGGAGAATGTGCTGAAGCCGGCGAGACGACGCAACGGAAAAGCGACACCACGATTAACGAATACAATTGCCTGCGTTACAAGCGCACTACCGCGCTCGGAGTTGCCTCGGTCATCAAAAAACGTCGGCGCTTCGGTGCCTCGACACACTGCGAGTCAATCGGCGAACAACGGGATCGGCGCGCCGGCGACCGGCGAGCGAGCCCGGAACAAACCGCCCAGTGTTGGAAATTGTTGGAGAATATCGGGAGATTTGCCGTCTCGGAGGGACGTCACGTAGATGAATTCATCCGCGAAACATGGCATCGTGGGTCCAGGAACCGGGAACGGCAGCTTCTGGAGAAGGTGCCCCGCGGGAGAGAAGCAATTGATGCAGCCCGCTGTCACGCCGGCCGACCAATAATTGCCATCCGCGTCCATCGCCGCGCCGTCCGGGCGGCCGTCGTTATCGTTCAGTTTCCGGATCAGGCGATGGTTGCTCATACCGCCGGTCGTCGCGTCGAAATCCCAGACCTCAATGTACGCCAAGGTGGAGTCGGAATGATACATGATCCGCCCATCCGGCGACCAGGCGAGGCCGTTCGACACATGGTAATACTCCGACCTTTTCTCGATCCGGCCATCGGCGGTGACGCGATACAGGGACCCGAGCGGTTGACGCGGCGTATTTTCGTCCATGCTGCCGACCCAGAACGCTCCATCGGGTCCGACCTTGCCGTCGTTCAATCGATTCGTGGCCGGTTCAACGATCGACAGGGTCAGGTCGGTCAGTGCTCGGGTGCCAGGATCGAACAGCACGACGCGGTGACGCAGCGCGACGACGAGGCGGCCTGAGCGGCAAAGGCCGAAACTGCCCACGACCTCCGGCAGCTCCCACGTCTCGCGAGCGCCGCTGTCCACGGACAGAGCATTGATCTTCCCGGCGCCGACGTCGCAGAACAGGAGTTTGCGGTTGGCCGCGTCCCAGACAGGCGATTCCGCGACTCCGCAACGGGAATCCCAGACGACTTCGAATGCGGTCATGCCGGTTCCTCCGTTTTGTTTTGAACCCGTGGGCAATGAAGACCGGCTAACCGCCCCTTCGTTCCCATCCCCCATCATCCGCGAGTATCCTCGGTTGCGCCTGGCGTGGCTGGCCACGACACTCCCGCGGATCGTGCCGGCATATCGCCCTCGCAAAATGAAACCGCGGATGCATACAGATACACACGGATGAAAGCGTGCGCCATATTCGGTGTGGTTCCGATTGGATCAGCACCAGCAACGCGAGGCGACGGATGACGACCCCCATCAACGACCCTTTCGAACCATATCAGGACCTCGCGGACAGTTTGTTGAGTGCATTTGACGCCAGTAGAGTCGGCGGCTCGCACGATTTGTCGCACATCGTCCGGGTTTGGCGGAACGCGGTGCGGATCGCCCGGACCGAACCGGAATACGACCTCGAACTGTTGCTGGCGGCAACGGTTCTGCACGACTGCGTGGCGGTGGAGAAGAGCTCTCCGCGGCGCCCCTTCGCCTCGCGGTTGTCGGCGGCCAGGGCGCGCGAGATCGTCGCACCGCTGCGGTGGGCGCAGGACCGGGTCGATCGGATGGCGCATGCGATCGAAACGCACAGTTTCTCCGCCGGCATTCAGCCGGAGACGTTGGAAGCGAAGATTCTGCGGGACGCCGATCGGCTGGACGCGATCGGAGCGATCGGGATCGCACGCTGCTTTCATGTCGGCGGACGAATGGGTGGTGCGCTGTATCATCCGGATGACCCCGGAGCCGAGGCGCGGCCGCTCGACGACCGCGGCTACGCCCTGGATCATTTCCCCGCCAAACTGTTTAAGGTGGCCAACGGTTTTTGGACCAAAGAGGGCCGGCGTCTCGCATCGGCACGAGCGGCGTTGATGACCGATTTCGTCGCCGCGTTCCTCG
>JBEKGV010000250.1:0-9068 GCA_050012615.1 Acetobacteraceae bacterium
TGGCGCGGCGCACGCCATGGCGAGGTTCGGCGCGCAGGAAATCACCGTGGTCCCCCCTGGCGGACAGGAGGCCGCGTTGACCCGGCTCCCTCCGGCGGCGCTGCGATTGCCGGAGGCAACGCTCGACGGGCTGCGCCTGATGGGGCTCGAGCAGATCGGCACTCTGGCCGCATTCCCGCGCGCGCCCTTGGTCCGCCGCTTTGGCGCGCTGGTGACGACGCGGCTGGATCAGGCATGCGGTCGTGTGCCTGAGGCGATCGAACCCGAATTCCCGCCCGAACTGATCCAGGCCCGCCTGACCTTCGTGGAGCCGCTGCTGACGGCGGAAGCATTCGCCATCGTCATCGATCGCCTGATCGCGACGATCTGTTCCGGCATGGAACGATCGGGCAGCGGGGCGCGCCGGCTCGATCTGCTGTTCGAGCGTGTCGATGGCACCACACAGGCGATCCGCATCGGCACGGCGCGCGCCTCACGGGACGCGCGGCATCTGGCGCGCTTGTTGAAGGAGCGGCTCGAGCGGGTCGAGCCAGGTCTGGGTGTGGATGCGATGCGGCTGGTCGTGCCGCGGGCGGATCCTCTGACGCCGGTGCAGACAGCGGCGCGATTGACGGCGGTGGACACGGAAGAACCCGATATCGCGCCTTTGATCGACCGGTTGGCCAACCGGTTAGGGCCTGAAAAAGTTTACCGGGTCGCGCCGGTGGACAGCGCTGTGCCGGAACGGTCGGTGCGTCAGGTGCCGGCTCAGGAGGGCAAGGCGATGGGCGAGTGGCCGGCGGATTTGCCGCGGCCGGTGCGGTTGCTCGATCCGCCGCAGCCGGTGGAGGCGATGGCGCTGCTGCCCGATCATCCGCCGATGGCCTTTACCTGGCGTCGTGTGCGTCATCGCGTGCGCCGCGCGGACGGACCGGAACGCATCGCGGGGGAGTGGTGGAAACGCGACGGAGAAACCCGCTCGGTGCGCGATTACTTCCGGGTGGAAGATGAGGCCGGGCATCGTTACTGGCTGTTCCGCCGAGGCGATGGCGAAAACCGCATCACCGGGGACATGCGCTGGTTCCTGCACGGATTTTTTTGAGGCGGAGAAAGAAGATTTAACCGCGGATGAACGCCGATGAACGCAGATATACCGGGGTCGATTGTCTCTGACCGAATTAAAATCAGGGTCTGCACTCATGACCTGATCCAGTAAAGCGATGCGACGCCAGTCCGCCAACGGACTGAACCAAGCTGATTCCGTCGGACAAGTGGGAACGCCGCAATTTGACCTTGAGTTTAGCCGATACACCACAGAACGATCATCACGAGGTTTTTCATTATGCGTCACATACGTCTGGTGATCGCCGTGATATCGATTCTGGGTAGTGGGTCAGTTTGAATGTCTGCAGTGGGTGGAAGCCGACCTTCGATCGGCGTGCCTGATCTCCGTGATGCGCTTGGTACGGAGGCGCCGAGTGCGCGGGTAAACGACCCTCAAGCGGCATGCATCGCGATCAATGCGCTATCGCGCGCTGTCCGCGCTATAGAATTCCGCCTCCTGGACTACCGGGGCCACCGGTTCGCCTGCCAGCCTGGCGCGGTTCCGTGCCGAGAACATCGGCCCACGGGCGGGCTCGAGCGGTGCGAATTGTCCGAAGCCCAGGCGGCCTGGCACGTCGTCGTAAATCGCCTCCATGCCACCGCGCATGAAATACGCTTCGTGCCAGAAGCCGGTTCCGCCAGACGACCGAAGGAACTTTTGCCACCACTCACGATGCGGCGTCGAACGGGACCACGCCTCCATCGCGTCGAAGTCGCGCCAATACTGACGCATGCCGAGGTGCAACGGGATCAACGAAAAGATCAAGTTCTCGTGGAGCAGGAGCCCGTCCGGCTTTTGATTGACGGCATTCCTGATCTGCGGACCGGTGCCAAGCAACGTCTTGACACCAGTCCAGGCGTTGACGCGCATCCCCAGGTAAATCACCACCAGGTCAGGGAACGCGGAGAGATCGACCGTTTGTCGCGCTACCTTGCCCACTGCAACCTCCAACCCGCTACATTTTGCTGACAGTATTTTTCGCTGTCGTAGGCCGACATCGAAAACTCCCACATTGCCGAAGCGCCAGAAACCGCACAATACATCCGCGCTTATCTTTACTTATCCGCGGCTATAAAATTCTTACTTCCCTCAAAGCAAATCCAACGGCTGCTTCCGTCCCGGCGGCCGGTGCGCCGCGTCGAT
The DNA here is from genome assembly GCA_050012615.1 of Acetobacteraceae bacterium. GTDB lineage: Bacteria > Pseudomonadota > Alphaproteobacteria > Acetobacterales > Acetobacteraceae > Rhodopila. Next base: position 2,228 of record JBEKGV010000250.1, read on the forward strand.
CTCCGCCAGATCCTCCGCCGTCAGCACCACATCGATCGCCGCCGCGTTCTCCCGCACATGTCCCGCGTCCGATGCTTTCGGAATCGAAATCACATGCGGAAACCGCAACCCCCACGCCAGCGCCACCTGAGCCGGCGTGACACCATGCCGTTTCGCCACCGCCACCAACGCCGGCGAGCGCAGCAGCCGGCTGGTCGTGTGACCCAGAGGCGAATACGCCATGATCGCGACGCCATGTTTCTCGCACCACGGCAGCAGCTCATATTCGATGCCGCGGCTGTTCGGATGATACAGCACCTGATTGGCGGCACAGTTCCCGCCCCCCGGCGCGCGAGACAATTCCTCCATGTCCGCGACATCCAAATTCGATACGCCCCAGTGACGGATCTTGCCCGCCTGCCGCAACGCCTCGAACGCCGCGACCGTTTCGGCCAGAGGATGACCGCCCCGCCAGTGCAGCAAATACAGATCGATCCGATCGGTGTTCAACCGCTTCAGGCTCCGGAGCGCGAGGCGTTCTGCGGATACACCTTACTCACGATGAACACCTCATCCCGCCGCCCAGATACCGCCTGAGCGACGATCCGTTCGGCGCCGCCGTCGGCGTACATCTCGGCCGTATCGATCAGCGTCATCCCGAGATCGATGCCCAACTGTAACGCCGCGACCTCGCGCGCCGCCTCGGACTTACGGTCGCCCATATACCAGGTGCCCTGGCCAATGGCGGAAACCTGCTCGCCGGAGAGAAGCTTCACGGTTCGCATCATGTCGCCGCCTCCTCCACCACCCGCATCACGCGGAGGAAATTGCCGCCCCAGAGTTTTTCCAGCGCTCCGCGATCGTAACCCCGGCGCACCAGTTCGATCGTGATGTTGGCTGTGTCGCCCGCGTCCTTCCAGTCGCTGAACCAGCCGCCGCCATCGAAATCCGAGGAGATGCCGACATGATCGATGCCGATCCGTTTCACCGCGTAATCGACGTGATCGACGAAGTCGGCGGTGGTCACGTCCTCGGGCTTGGCATTCACTTTCAGAAACGCCGAGACGGCGGTGATCTGAATGACGCCGCCCACGTCACGGATGATGTCAAGTTGCCAATCCGTCATGTTCCGCGAGTGGTCGCACAGCGCACTGACACAGGAATGAGTGGACACGATCGGCGTGCGCGACGCCTCCGCCGCCTGCATCATGGTGTCACGCGACGTGTGCGCCACATCGACCATGATACCCAGCCGGTTCAATTCGGCGATGGCCCGCAGTCCGATGGGGGAGAGTCCGCCATGCTCGCTGTCCCGGTCGCCCAGGTCGCGGCGCGGATTGCAGCTATCCGCCAGCGCGTTGTGCCCATTGTGGGTCAGCGTCAGATAGCGCGCACCGCGAGAGCGGAACCAGGTGAGGCGGGACAAGTCCGTCCCGATAGCGAAACCATTTTCCACGCACGGCACGATGGCCAGGACCCCGTCGCGTTTCGCGGCCTCGACCGCGGCCGCCGACGGCGTGACGCGCGCGGTGATCCCGTTCTCGGTCCTCCCCATCGCGTTGATGTGATCGAGCATCGCGACGGCGCGTGCGAAGGCGGCATCCTCGCTTGTCGGGCTGCGCGCGGCCTGCGGCACATAAGCGACGAAACAGCCGGCGGACATCCCTCCGCGCAGCATTTTGGGCATGTCGACCTTGCGCGGCCCCTCGTGGAACGGCTCGGGTCCCGGCGGCCAGGGAATGTCGATATGTGTGTCCAGCGTGACCAGGGCACGGTGCAAGGCGAGCGCATCGGGCGCGAGAGAGTCATTCATGCGGTCAGTCTCGCGGAAATCGGCGTCCAAAGGAAGGGTGCCACGGTCTGACGATCGCCATCTTTCCGCCCCATCTTTCCGCCGGGTGCGGAAAATGCCAAATCGGGCGTCTTATCCGCGGCCGAATGCCGCATCTTGAATGGGGGACATGCCAATGCTGACCTTCTGGTTCTCGCCAGGTTCGAGTGCGATGGCGACGCACATCGCGCTGCACGAGGTTGGCGCGGAATTCGATGCACGCCTTGTCTCTCTGCCAAAAAGCGAAAGTCACACACCGGATTTCCTCGCGATCAACCCGGACGGCAAGGTGCCCGTGCTGGCGATCGACGGCCGCATCCTGACCGAGGTCGCGGGCACGCTTTACTATCTCGCTCGCCGCTATCCGGAGGCGCGTCTGTTTCCGGCGGGCGATATCGAGGCGGAAGCCCAGGTCGTTTCGTGGATGTCATTTATCGCGTCGACGGTGCATCCGGCCCGGCGTGTCGGGGTGGCGCGTCTGCATGAAGTTTTCGCGATCGCCGAACAAAAACTGGGAGGCAGGACGTGGACAGTTGGAGATTACTCGATCGCCGACATTCATTTGTTCCGGCTGTTCTGGCGCTGGATGAACTCCGGTGGACCGGCACCGGGGACATTCCCAGCCGTGTCAGCTCATTACGAACGCATGATGACCCGTCCCGCGGTGCGCCGTGTCCTGGAGATCGAGTCCGGGATCGGATACGAACTGCCGGCATGAGACGGCCGCGGATCCTCGTAACCGCGGTTGGATCATGCTCCTGACCCTACCCAACCTCGCCGCCACCGAACGTTTCGCCGCCCGCATCGCCGCCGTCGTGCGTGCCGGCGATGCGATCCTGCTCGCCGGCCCCCTGGGTGCCGGCAAAACCGCCTTCGCCCGAGTCTTCCTGCGCACCGCTGCCGGCGACCCGGCTCTGGACGTCCCCAGTCCCAGCTTCACCCTGGTGCAAACCTACCAAACGCCCCTCGGCCGCGTGCATCACTTCGATCTATGGCGGCTGACCGGCCCATCAGCACTCGCCGAGCTCGGCTGGGACGACGCGCGCGACGACATCGTGCTGGTGGAGTGGCCCGACCGGTTGGGCGCGCTCACTCCCCAGGACGCGCTGCGTCTGGACTTCGAACTCGCCGAGGGCGACGCGCGAATCGTGCGCGCCGAAGGCTGGTCAGGCCGTCTCGCGGATCCGTAGATCGTTATTGGTCCGGTGATCGCCGGCCACCCACCGCGCGAGTTCGGAATGCGCGTCGGCGCGACGGATCGCATCGATCCGGGCCGCATCCGGCGTATCCGCGGTGAACTCGGTGATTAACCCGTCCGGCGATTCGACATACATCGACCGGCAGTAGCCGTGATCGGTTTCGCGCAACGTGACACCGGCCGCTTTGATGCGATCGACCAACTCGTCATAGCCCGCGTCGTCCACCTTGAACGCGATGTGGTCGAAGCTGCGGATTTCGGCGGGCCTTTCCGCCTGGGTCTTCTGGTAGACCTCATCGTCGGCGAACGAAAAGAATGCCAGCGCGCCGCCGTCCCCCAGGCTGTAGAAAGTGTGGCAAAACGAGACCTCGCGGCCGACCCAATGGCTGAAGTGCTTCTCGCACCAGGTCGCGGTCAGCGGGATGCCGAGAACATCCTCGAAGAACTGGCGATTTTTCTCCTGATCCTTCACGACATAGGCATGATGATGCAGGCGTTCCGGCGCATTGGACAACAGTTTGGCCATGGCATTCCTCCCAAGGTTGCTGCATCCACCTTGCTACGTCCCCGCCGCGCGATCAAGTTAGGCTTCGACGTCATCCCCCGGCTCGTCCGGGGGACCTCTCGCGGTACCGTGCGGGATCAGGTCCCCCGGACGAGCCGGGGGATGACGTTGAGGCGCCGGGGGATGACGTTGAGGCGCCGGGGGATGACGTTGAGGCGCCGGGGGATGACGTTGAGGCGCCGGGGGATGACGTTGCGGCGCCGGGGGATGACGTTGCGGCGCCGGGGGATGACGTCGAAGCGCCGGGGGATGACGTTGCGGCGCCGGGAGATGACGTTGCGGCGCCAGGGGACGACGGTTTACGGTTGAAAGACCCGATATGAGGAACGATCCAAATGGACTTTGACCTTTTCGTTATTGGCGGCGGCTCGGCCGGGGTTCGTTGCGCGCGTATCGCGGCAGGCCACGGCGCCCGGGTCGGTGTCGCCGAAGAACGGTTCTGGGGCGGCACGTGCGTCAACATCGGCTGCGTTCCCAAGAAACTCCTCGTCCAGGCCGGCGAGTACGGCGGTTGGGCGGACGACGCGGCCGGGTTCGGCTGGACCATCAAGAAGGGCCCGCATGACTGGTCTGCTCTGATCGCGGCCAAGGACAGGGAAATCACCCGCCTCGAAGGCATCTACCGCCGGCTGCTGGCCAACGCCGGCGCGACGATTTTCGACGCCCGTGCCACCTTCATCGATCCTCATACGCTGGATGTCGGCGGCAAGCGGGTCACCGCGCAGCATATCGTCATCGCCACCGGCGGCCACCCCGAGCGCCCCCCCATCCCCGGCGCCGAACTGGGCATTATCTCCGACGACGCGTTTTATTTGCCGGAAATGCCTAAGAAAATCATCATGTGCGGTTCCGGCTACATAGCCGTGGAGTTCGCCGGTATATTCCAGGCCCTTGGCGCCGAGACCCACCTCGTCTTCCGCCAACCTTTGCCGTTGCGCGGGTTCGATCACGATATGCGGACAGCCCTGGCCGAGGCGCTGACCGCGCAAGGCGTGATCCTGCATCCCAGCAGCACGCTTGGGAAGCTGGAGGCCGACGGCGACAAACGGGTTCTGACTTTTGGCGATGGACAATCCCTCAGCGCCGATCTGGTGTTTTTCGCCACCGGACGGAAGCCGAACACCGCCGGTCTCGGTCTCGAGAAAGCGGGTGTGACGACCACCTCCAGCGGCGCCGTCATCGTCGATCACAAGCGGCAAACGTTGCAGAAACACATCTATGCTCTCGGCGACGTCACCGATCACATCAACCTGACGCCGGTGGCCACCGCCGAGGGCCACGCGCTGGCCGACTCGTTATTTGGCGGCAATCCCCGCGAAGTGTCGTTGCATAATGTGCCGTCCGCGGTGTTCTCCACACCGCCGATCAGCACCGTCGGTCTGACCGAGGAAGTGGCGGCCGCCATGGGACCGGTCGACGTCTACGTGACGACGTTCAAACCGATGCGGCACAATTTGTCCGGACGCGATCGCAAGACCACGATGAAACTCGTCGTCGATCAGGCCACGCAGAAAATCCTTGGTGTGCATATGTTGGGGGAGGACGCGCCGGAGATCGTCCAGGGCCTCGCCATCGCCGTCGTGATGGGCGCCACCAAGCAGGACTTCGACCGCACGATCGGCATTCACCCGACCGCGGCTGAAGAATTCGTGACGTTGCGGACCCGGACCAGAGTGGCCGGTATAGCCCAGGCGGCGGAGTAATAAAAAAATGAGGAGACGGACATTTTTGGCGGCGGGAGCCGTGACGGCTTTGGCGCGCCCGGCGATCGGCGGCAACACGAAAAACCTGATTTTCGTGCCACAGACCAATCTGACGAGCCTGGATCCGGTATGGACCACGGCGACAGCGACCCGCAATTTTTCCCTCATGGTCTACGAAAACCTTTACGGTCGCGATCAGCAATTCGTACCACAGCCGCTGATGGTTGAAGGCCACGTCATCGAGGACGACGGCAAACGCTGGACGATGACGTTGCGCGAGGGACTGCTGTGGCATGACGGAACGAAGGTACTGGCGCGCGATTGCGTCGCATCGTTGCAGCGTTGGTTGAAACGTGACGCCACGGCACCGATCATCATGGATCGCGTGGAGACGTTCGAGGCCAAGGATGATCGCACCCTGGTCTGGCGGTTGCGCCGGCCGTTTCCGTTGCTCGCGCATTTCCTGTCGAAGGTGCAGCCGCAGCCGGTGATGATGCCGGAACGCATCGCCGCGGCGACCGATCCGTACAAGCAGGTGAGCGAAATCGTCGGCAGCGGGCCGTTGATGTTCCTGCCTGACGAATACGTGTCGGGAATTCACGCCGGGTTCGCCCGGTTCGATGGTTATGTGCCACGTCAGGAGAAGGCGTCCTACAACGCCGGTGGCCACCGAGTGAATGTCGATCATGTCGAATGGCGCGTCATTCCGGACGTGGCGACCGCCGCCGCCGCGCTGACGGCGGGCGAGGTCGACTGGTTGGAGCTGCCGCAGCCGGACCTGATCCCGATGCTCGACAAAACGAGCGGCGTGACGACCGGATTGCTCGACATTTACGGCACCGTTTCGATCCTGCGGCCAAACCAACTGACCACGCCGACCAACAACGCTGCTCTGCGCCGCGCCATGCTCGCCGCCATCGACCAAAAGGAAGTGATGCAGGCGGCCATGGGCGAGGTACCGGATACCTGGAAGGCGCCGATGGGTTTCATCGTGCCCGGCATGCCGTCGGCGACCGAGGCCGGGATGGACAAGGTCCGCAAGCGCAAGACGCTCGATGAACTGAAACGGATGGTGGAACAATCCGGCTATGCGGGCGAGCGGCTCGCTTATATGCATCCGACCGATCAGCTTATCTATCACGCCGTGTCGACCGTCGCGGTCGATGCGTTTCACAAGATCGGCATCAATGTCGACGAACAGATGATGGACTGGGGCACGGTCATTCAGCGCCGCACGTCGAAGGAACCGGTGGACAAAGGCGGCTGGTCGATGTTCCCCGCCGGAGCGCCGGCGCCCGAGATGGTCGATCCGATGCTGTCCAATGTCATGCGCAGCAACGGCGCCAAGGCCTGGTTCGGTTGGCCCGACGATCCGAAAATCGAGGCCGCTTACAACGCCTGGCTCGATGCCACCTCCGATCCGGAGCGCCGTAAACTCGAAGCGGACTACCAGCTCGCGGCGTTTGAATCGGTTCCGATCATTCCGTGCGGGACCTACATGCCGCACGCCGCCTGGCGATCGAACCTGACCGGGCTTGTCAAAGGCTCCGCCCCCGTGTTCTGGG
>JBEKGV010000251.1:0-6477 GCA_050012615.1 Acetobacteraceae bacterium
CGATATGAGGGCCCGCGGCCCCCAGCATATCGCGGTCCCCGTTCGACAGTATAACCAACTTGTATCCCGATGATCGTAGTTCATGCAGCGCGTGAACCACGTCCGGGAAGGGCTTCAATGTCTCGATCCCGGCGACCAGCGATCTCACCTCGTCCTGCGTATAGCTGAAGCCGCATCGGTCCATCACCTGGGACACCGCACGATGGCCGATCTGCCGGTAGGGCGTGTGGCCTCGGTCGCACAGCGCATCGATCATTGAATTCTCGAAGTGTGTCCGGCGCCACCATGTGACGAAGCTGTTGGCACTGCCGGTCCAACCCTTGGCGCGCAGGAACGGTTCGGCCAGTTCGGTCAGACCTTTCTGCATGTCGACGATGGTTCCGTATTGATCGAACACCAGAGCGCGGATTTCGCGGCGCAGAATTTCGGGACGTTCCATGGCGGGGCCTTCATGCATGTGGTTCGGCTTGGCATCTGGATCAGGCTGACCACGCCTGGCAAGCACCGGCTCACCCGGGATTGACCACCATTAGGGCTTGCCGCATCTGCGAAGAGCCGCCGATACTGCCGCCATGAGAGTGCTGGCCCCTTGAGATTGGTGGCGCTGATCGCGCGGCGTTGCCTGTGGATGCCGCCAACGCTGTTCGGGCTTCTGCTGATCGTGTTCACGGTGTCGCACGTTATTCCCTCCGACCCGGCGCGCGTCATGGCGGGAGAGAATGCGTCGGCCGATCAGGTGGCGGCGATCCGCCATCAATATGGGCTCGACCTGCCGTTGCCGCTGCAGTTCCTTCACTATGTCGAAGGCGTGGTCACCGGCGACATGGGAATCAGCCTGTACACCCAACGGCCGGTCGCCGAGGACCTGGTCGCTCGCCTGCCGGCCACGATGGAGCTTGCCCTCTACGCGATGGTGCTGGCGATCGTGGCCGGGGTGCCGTTGGGCGTGGTGGCGGCGCTGCGGCGGAATTCCTGGCTGGATCATTTCGTTCGCGTCGTCACCGTGGCGGGACTCGCGATGGCGGCGTTCTGGCTCGCGATCCTGCTGCAATTGCTGTTTTCGATGTGGCTCGGTTTGACGCCGGTACAAGGGCGGATCGATGGCTGGGGGCCCGACCCGATCACCGGGTTCTTCACCGTGGACGCGGTGCTGCTTGGCGATTGGGCGACGCTGGGTCAGGCACTGCGCCACCTGATATTACCCACGCTGACACTGGCCTTGCCAGCGGTGGCGACGATCGTGCGATTCACCCGGGCGGGCATGATCAATGTCATGTCCAGCAATTTCGTCTTCTATCAAACGGCGATGGGAATTCCTCGCCGGCGCATCGTATGGAAATATTTGTTGCGCGCGGCGCTGATCGGCACGCTGACACAAATCGGATTGATCTTCGGCAATCTCATCGCCGGCGCGGTCGTGGTCGAAACGGTGTTCGACTGGCCGGGACTGGGAAGTTTCGCGGTGAACTCGATCCTGCACTCCGATTACAACGCGGTCATGAGTTTCACGGTGTTCGCCGGTGTGGTGTTCATTTTGACAAATCTGGCGGTCGATATCGCGCAAACTCTGCTGGATCCGCGTGGCCGATGAAACGGCTGCTGCGTGACCGCTCCGCGCTGATCGGACTGATCATCATCGCCGCGTTGGTGGTGTGCGCGGTCTTCGCGGGCGTGCTGGCGCCGTTCCCCGAGGACGTCGATACGTATCATCTGCCGCGAAGATTGTTGGGCCCGAGCGCGGTCAACTTCTTCGGCACCGATCGGATGGGCGCGGATATTTTCAGCCGGCTGCTGTTCGGCGCTCGGCTGACCATTCTGATCGCCGTGATCGCGACGTCGGCCGCCGTCGTGATCGGCGTGCCGGTCGGGCTGGTCGCCGGCTATTACAACAATCGGTTCAGCGATTTGTTGATGCGCGTGTCGGACGTTTTCCTCGCCGTGCCGCAAATCGTTCTGGCGATCGCCATCGCGCAAACTCTGGGACCGGCGATCCACAACGTGATCCTGGCGCTGTCGATCACGTATTGGCCGTTTTGGGCCAGGCTCGTCTACGCCGAGACGCGGAGCGTGCGCAACGAGGTCTTCATCGAGGCGGCGGTCGCCCTCGGAGCGTCGCCGTTACGGGTGATGGTGTTGCATGTCCTGCCGTCGATCGCCTCGTCGGTGATCGTGCGAACTACCATTGGGCTCGGTGGTACCATTCTGGTCGCCGCCGCGCTTGGCTTTCTGGGCCTGGGCCCACCGCCTCCCACGCCGGAGTGGGGACGGATGATCGCCGAAAGTCGAGAATTCCTGCCAACCGCGTGGTGGTACGCCGCCGCGCCGGGCCTTGCCATTCTGCTCGTGGTGATGGGGTTCAATCTGCTTGGCGATGGGTTACGCGATGCGCTCGATCCCCGGTTGAGCCGTGGTGGCGATGCACCCTGACCTGCTGTCGGTACGGAACATTTCGGTCTCGTTCTCGACCGAGGGCGGCACGGCGCGCGTGTTGGACGACGTCAGCCTGTCGTTGCGGCGGGGCGAAATCATGGGCCTCGTCGGCGAGTCAGGCTGCGGCAAAACCACGCTGGCACGCACCATTCTCGGCGCTCTTCCTCCGAACGCACGCACGACGGGGACAGCGATTTTGTTCGACGGGCTCGACCTGTTGACGATCGATCCAGGTGATGCGGCGGACGAGATACGCGGCCGTGCCATTACATTCGTGCCGCAAGACCCGTTCAGTGCGTTCAACCCGCTGTTCACCGTCGGCGATCAGATTTTCGAGTTGCTGCGATGGAAGTCGCCGGATCGGCGAAAGTTCGAGACCGGCTACAGCCGCGCTCGTCGCCGTACCGACCGGGAGCGGGCGCTGACATTGTTGCGCCGCGTGCAACTGCCGGACCCGGAACGGATGCTGCGCAAATATCCGCACGAACTGTCCGGAGGTCAGCGCCAGCGTCTGATGATCGCCATGGCGTTGCTGCCCGAGCCGCGGTTGGTGATCGCCGATGAGCCGACCACGGCGCTGGATGTCACGATCCAGGCACAGATTTTGATGTTGCTGCGGCAACTCGCGGTGGAGCGGGGCGTGTCGGTGTTGTTGACAACGCACGATCTCGGCACGGCATGGGAAATTTGCGACCGCGTGACAGTCATGTATGCCGGACAGGTGATGGAAACCGCGCCCATCGACGCGTTCTTCCGTGCTCCGGCGGTGCCATATACGCGGTTGTTGCTGGACAGCCTGCCGTCGGGGGATGCCCCGTTGCGCGGCATTCCCGGCGACGTTCCCAGCCTCCTCGCCGCCCCATCCGCCTGCCGCTTTCATCCCCGCTGTCCCTGGGCTTCCGACATTTGCCGGTCCACACGGCCCCCGGTATCCGCATGCGGACCGGAACACGAAGTGCGCTGCCACCACCCGCTGGTGACGGCATGAGCGAGGCCGCGGCGATCCTCGAATTGCGTGACGTGCACACACATTTCCCGATCTACAATGCATGGGGACGGCGTGCGGGGTGGCTCCGTGCCGTCGATGGATTATCCGTATCCATTGCTCGCGGCGAAATACTGGGTATCGTGGGTGAGTCTGGTTGCGGCAAGACAACAATCGGCAAAACGATCGCGGGCATCCACAAGCCGACAGCGGGTAGCATCCTGTTCGAGGGCCAGGACATCGGCCCGTTGTCGCCTCGCGAGGGTCGGGATACCCGCAAGAGGCTGCAATATTGCTATCAGGATCCGGGCGCATCGCTCGACCCGCACTGGCGCATTGGCCGGTCGCTGGCTGAGCCTTTGCTCATCCACACGGATATTCCCCGGTCGGAACGGCGTGACCGGGTGCGCGAGGTGCTGGCGGCGGTCGGACTGCCGGAGGGTCACCTCGATCTCTATCCGCACGAGATCAGCGGCGGTCAGCAACGGCGCGTTGGGCTGGCTAGGATTCTGATGGTGCAGCCCAGTACCGTGGTGCTGGACGAACCGACGTCCGGATTGGATGTCTCGGTGCAGGCGATCGTGCTGCGGTTGTTTTTGGATCTGCGAGAGCGGTTCGGGCTGACTTACCTGTTCATCAGTCACGACCTCGCGGTTGTCCGGCTGATGTCGCAACGGATAGCCGTGATGTATTTGGGCAAGATCGTCGAACTCGGCGCCACCGAACAGGTGTTCAGCGCGCCGCGCCACCCTTACACGCGGTCGTTGCTGGCAGCGGTTCCGATCGCGGGTGGCCGGCGGGTCACGCGCGATTTCGTATTGGAAGGCGAGCCGCCTGACCCGACGAATAAGCCGAGTGGATGCGCGTTTCGCACGCGGTGCCCGTGTGCGGAGGCGCGCTGCGCGACGGAGGAACCGCCACTGCGAACCCTGGCGGATGGAATTCAGGCAGCTTGTCATTTCGCGGGATGATAAGGGTGTCAACCGTTATGGGCCTGTGAAGTCGAACCGCTCGAAAGTAAGCAAGACTTTCAACACGGAGAAACAGCGAGGGCGCACTGAGTTTCACGGAGAAGAAAGTGCGGTGCATTACACGTTACTGGACCACAAACTGACGGGAATCACAAAATAATTACGCCTCCGTGTGTTCTTCGTGGTTCTTCGTGTTGAAATCTTCCTTGCTTACGGCCGTCGCTGCCCGGCATGCATCGATTTCCCACAGATTATGTCATGCTCATCCATCTTATGTCCTGCGAATCGCCGATCGGGCAAAACCTCACGTCGTGGACGTTTTTCGTGAACGGGCCAAACCATTTGGTGTTGTAAATGAAAAGACCGGCGGCGTCATCGACCAGAATGCGGGAGGCTTCCTCGTATAATGGCCGGCGCGCCTCTATCTCGGTCACTTCCAGCGCTTTGTCCGTCAGTTCGTCGAAGCGGTCGTTCTTATAAAAGCTGGCGTTTCCGGCCCCGATATTACGGCTGTTGTAAATCAGCCCGGTCCAGTTGTGCGGATCGGCGAGGTACGCGCTGCGCCACAGCGGCACGAGATCGTGCGAACGCTCGGCGTCGGAGAATTTGCCGGAAATGACCGGCCAGGGTTCGCTGTTCAGCTTGACGTCGATGCCAATTTTCGCGCAGCCGGCGGCCAGCAGTTGGGCCGCCGATTCACTCTGGTCGAAGCCGGCGAGAACGCCGATCTCCAGCGGACGCATCGGTTGCTTCACCATCGCGAGGTGCTGCTTCGCTTTGTCCAGATCGAACGTATAGCCTTTCAGGTCCTTCGGCGCCCCCCATAGGGTGGACGGGATAATGCCGGCATTGCGAGCAACCGACCCGCTCAGAATGTTGTTGATGAAGCCGTCATAATCGAACGCATAACACAATGCCTTGCGCAGGTTCACGTCGGTCAACGGCGGGCGTTGGTTGTGGAAGATGAAATACATCGTCCGCAGCGATTCAGCCTCCAGCACCTGAACGCTGTCGGTTTCCCGCAGAGCCTTGATCTGGTCCTGCGGCAGGTAACCGTCGGTGGTGTTGAACTCGCCTTTGCGCAGGCCAAGTGCGCGGCTTGCGGTTTCCAGCACGACGCGGAACTCGGTCGACGTGATGTTGGATTTGCCGAACCCCGCGAAATGCGGCTCGAACCGGTCGGCGATGAAGCCGATCGCGGGATCGTAGCGGCGCAGTTTGAAGCCGCCGGAGCCGGCCTCGTTGCGGGCCAGCCAGTCGGCGGACCAGTCATCCGCCTTTTCATGCTGACGCGCGAGTTTGCTGTTGATGACCCAAAGTTCCGACAGTGTCGAGGTGAACACGGCATAAGGTTTGGTCAGCGTGAACCGCACCGTCCGCGCATCCACCGCCTTCGTCGTACCGGGTGCGACGATGCCGTTGTACAACGCGTAGGCGCCCTTCTTCATCGCCAGGATGCGTTCGATCGAGTAAACGACATCGTCGGCGGTGACCGGCGTCCCATCGTGGAACGTCGCGTTCGGTTTCAGCGTGATCGTGTAGGTCGAGCCGTCCGGCGCGATGTCGATCTTCTCGGCGAGCCAGAACTCCAGTTTCGGTGGATTATCGACCCAGCGGACCAGACAGTCGTACATATTCAGCCGCGTCGCGATGCGGCCGATGTCGAACACGACATGCGGATCGAGTGTGTCGTAGGCGCTGTTATTCGCCGTGACGAAGTGCATTCCGGATGCCGCCGGCGCGACGCGAGGAAATCCGGACGCGAGAGCCATGCCCCCTGCCCCCAACAACGTGCGACGTGCGATCATCCTGATTGGTCCCCGCTGGTTTCGCCGTATCGTCGCTGGCGCCGGACGCGCATGTCAATCGATACGCGGTTCACGACGCGAGAAAATCGGCGAAATACTCCTCGGCCGAGATACGGCCGGCGACGATGCCGAGTTCGAACGCCTGATTGGCGAAGACCTCGATGGTGCGGCGATTTTTTTCGAAGCCATACGGATGGAAGTCAGTCCCCATCACGGCCTCGGTCTCCTCCAGTTCGGCTTCGAGCCAAGGTGAGACATAGGGAAAACCGCGTTGAGCCGCGCC
>JBEKGV010000252.1:0-6443 GCA_050012615.1 Acetobacteraceae bacterium
ACGATCACGTCGCCTACCATCAAATCGCTCTCTTTCGCGGGCCCATCCGGTTCGAGGCCCGCGATCAGCGCGCCGCTGCCGATGGTCAGGCCATGGAACCGTCGCACCCGCGTGTCGATCGGCACGGTTTGCCCTGAGACCCCCAAACGGGAACGGCGAACCTTGCCATCTCGCATCAATCGCGTCGCCACCCAGATCGCGGTATCTATCCCTATCGCGAAACAAATTCCCTGGGCCGCTCCAATCATCGCAGTATTAATTCCGACGACTTTGCCGCCTCCGGCGACGAGTGGCCCACCTGAATTCCCCGGGTTCAATGGAGCATCGGTCTGGATCACACTATCGATCAGGCCGCCGGACCGTGTCCGCAACGTCCGGCCAAGGGCAGACACAATTCCGGCCGTGACAGTGCAGGTGAAACCAAGAGGATTGCCGATCGCGACAACGATTTGCCCGACACGTAAGTCCGCCGAGCATCCCAGTTCGGCATGCGGCAGTCCGTTCGCGAGGAGGCGCAACACGGCGATGTCCGTGACCGGATCACCACCGACGAGCGCCGCGTTCACTTCTCGCCCGTCGGTTAACGACGCGACGATGCGCGCGGCCTTGGAAACGACGTGATGATTGGTCAGCACGTAGCCGTCCGGCGTGAAGATCACACCCGAGCCCTGACCAACCGGACGGCCGTCCTCACGCATGCACGTGACATGAACGACCGCCGGGCCGACGCTATCGAACGCGTGCACGACAAGTTCGGAATAAGGATCGAGGGTGGTGACGGCATCCAGCGGCATGGCGTGATTTCCCATGGCGAATTTTAGGGAACCACACCAAATAAGCGCCCCGGACCGATTGCCTACCCGGCCAAAAGACCGGGGTGACCCCTGGCCATCCACCCGATACCGACAGCGCGAGGAAAAAGGCAGGCTGCCGCCATCAACATGGGAGTTCGTCCGATATGGACATCATTGAACAGTTTTCCTCCGCACTGGCTGACCGGCTCGCCGCGGCGGCACCTGCCGTCGTCGCTTTGAAGGCCGGATCACGGCCCAGGAGCGGAATATTGTGGCGGCCGGGCGTCGTTGTGACTTCGGAACAGGTGATCGGTGACCAGGACACGGCTGTCGTCGTTCAGGGCGGGACTGAGGTCACCGCGAAGCTGGCGGGCCGCGATCCAACCACCAACATCGCGGTTTTCCGGCTGGACGCGCCGCTTGCTGGTGCATTGCCTGCCCAAGGAGCCGCACCTCGGCCCGGGTCGTTGGCCATGGTAGTTGGCGCGAGCCCAGGCGGGTCGCCCACCGGGCGGCTGGGCATGGTTCATGCCACCGGTCCCGCGTGGCACAGCTTGGCCGGCGGCCGTATCGACACGCTGATCCGGCTGGACGTGCGGCTTGGCGCTGACGAGGGCGGGCCAGTGCTCGATGCCACGGGTGCCTTGCTCGGGATGTCGACATCGGGGCCTCGGCGGCGCGCGTTGGTGATCCCGGCGGCAACCATCGCCCGGGTCGTCGATCCTCTTCTGGAGCACGGCCACGTTGCCCGCGGATGGCTAGGCGTTGGCCTGCAACCAGTTGCTATTCCGGATTCACTCCACGCATCGACCGGGCAGTCGCGCGGGGCGATGGTCCTGCAATTGGTCACGCAAGCTCCGGCGGAGCAGGCCGGTCTTCTGCCAGGCGACATTCTGTTGACCATCGACAACTTCAGGTTCGGACAACGCCGAGGCCTTGCGTCCCTGATGGGTCCCGATCGCATCGGCAAGTCCGTCGCCGTGCGGTTGCTGCGCGCCGGCGAAATCAAAGAAATCGGCGTCGTGATAGCCGCCCGACCGCGATCATGAGCATGGGGTCGTGAGCCTTCGGGTCAGACTGATCGCGTCTGACCCAATTCGCCGGCGTGGGCTGACGGCCCTGCTGGACGAGGCAGGGTATGCGGTTGTGGCTGACTCGCCGGACGTCGTGTTGTGTGATTCGGAGCCGGGTGCCGTCGCACCGCCGCCGGAAACCGAGGCGCCGGTGGTAGCTCTGGCAGACCGAATGCCGGCTGATCCGCCAGCGGGCGTGCTGCCACGCAATGTGAGCGCGGCACAGCTGGATCTGGCATTGCGCGCGGTGGCCGGTGGTCTGCTTGTGCGTGCGCCATGGCCGAGAGAACGCACCGGCTTCGCGGCGGCGTCCGATGACTCGCCGCTTACGCCGCGCGAGACGGAAATTCTGACGCTGATCGGTCAGGGCATGAGTAATAAAGCGGTGGCGCGGCACCTCGGGATTTCAGTGCACACGGTGAAGTTTCATCTTGAGTCGTTGTTTGAACGGTTGGGCGCCACGAACCGGGCGGAGGCGGTGGCGAAAGGGCTGCTCGGCGGGGTGATCGAACTGTAATCGTTCCGGCAGCAGTTGTACGTGCGCCGGATTGTTCGCGATTGATGTTCGAGGTCTCGCGCGCTCCGTAAGCAAGCAAGTAAAGATTTTATCTCGGAGGGCGCGGAGAACCGCGAAGTTTCACGGAGAAGAAAAAATTCGGGCGCTTCGCGCGAAGCGCATTGTTGTCTTCCTCCGTGAAACTTCGTGGTTCTTTGTGACCTCCGTGTTCAGGCCCTTGCTTGCTTTCGGTAGCTGATTAGCACGCGGTCGTAAGTATGCTGAGAGCACGGCGTTGCTGGTTCCCGGCTCGGCCGGAAGCCTGCTGCCACAGGCACCCGATCGAGCGGTTTGTAATCAGTTCAACCGCAAATCCAGAATGTGTTTCGGATCGGGCTTCAGTTCGCCTTTTTCCACCCGCTTCACGATGTCCACGAGCGCCCGGTTGGCTGGCGTCGGAATACCGACCTCATCGCCCTTCCGCGAAATCAGTCCGTTCAGGAACTCAATTTCGGTGCGGCGGCCTTTGACCATGTCCTGACCCATCGACGGGCGATGCTCTCCCCCACCCGCCTTACTCACCTCGGCCAGACGGTGTTCGTCGTATTCCTTGGTCGCGGCCGGGTCGCCCTCACCCGCTTTGGCGATAATTTCTGGATCGATATGATGCACTTCCTCCAGTTCGTAGCCCAGTGCCTGACCGACACGAATGGCCTCGGAGCCGAGACGGGAACCGAAGCGCCGCAGTGCGTCATTGGTGAGGATATCTTTGCTGACAAGGCCGGTACTGGCGGACATGCCGTTGGCCATCGCATTTGTCACCAGTTTCGACCAACGCTCGCCCCAGAGATTGGTGGTCGCCAGAGCTGAATCTGCGTACGATACGAGCCGCTTGATCTCCTGCACGCGATCGGTGATGCGGCCATGCACCTCACCGGTGCGGAACACCGTGTGTTTGTCTCCGCTTTTACCGGCGGCGCGGCGCACGTGTCCGGGCTCGCACAGATCGACGGTGATGGAGCTGGCGATGCAGCCGACGACCTTGCCCCAGCCGACGACGCCGGCGATGGTTTCCTCGTTCATGCAGTTCTGCAACGATACGATGAAGCCGTTGGGACCGAGGTATTGGGCGATCATCGTTGTCGCCCATTCGGTGTCATAGGACTTCATGCAGACGAAGGCGATGTCGAAGGGTTGCTCCTTGGCGGCCTGCTGCAATTCGGTCAGGTGCAGGGCCCGGACCGGCGTCGTCCATTCCGGCACGTCGCGAATGTGCGAAACCCGCAGGCCGTTCGCCTTCATGGTCTCGACGTTGGCTGGCCATGGGTCGATGAACGTGATGTCCTCGCCTGCCCGTGCCATGTGCGCACCGGCGTAGGCGCCTACCGCGCCGGTGCCCATGACTGCGATTTTATAACCCATTGCTTCCTCCCGCGTTGGAATGGTCGTCGGACTGCTCCCTCGCAGTTTCGCCCTCCAGGCGGGAAAGGCAATGGGGGCGGCCTGGTTGGGTGCCGGCATTAACAGGAAATCAACAATCAAAGGGCCATATCCGTGCCCGGAAATTCTTGACGGCATTCCGTTGAAGGAATATCTTAATCATGGCCTGGGAGGTCGAATACACTGACGAATTTGGCGTTTGGTGGACAGAATTGGATGAGGCGCAGCAGGACAGGGTCCTGCGCTTCAGTTCCCGCATTCGTCAGGCATCAGTCGGTCGCGCCATGCCCATGTGCGGGAATTGCGGGTTCAGATCGGCGGCAATCCACTGCGCGTTTTCTATGCCTTCGACCCGCGGCGGACGGCGATCCTGCTTATTGGCGGCGACAAGACGGGCAAGGATCGGTTCTACGATGAATACGTGCCATTAGCGGACGAACTATACGATGCGTACCTGGAAGAACTCAGGGGGGAGGGCTTGATATGACGGGCCGGCACAAATTTTCTGACCTGGTGGCGAAGATGCCTCCGGAGCGGCGCGCACGCGTGGATCGGATTTCTGAGGAAATGAACCTGGCGGAGCTGCGAACAGCTCGCCGGCTATCACAGGCCGCATTGGGTGAAATCCTGCATGTCGAACAGCCCGCTGTCGCCAAGATTGAGAAGCGCACGGATATGTATGTCAGCACGCTTCGCCGTTTCATTGAGGCAATGGGCGGTGAGTTGGAAATCACCGCGCGTTTTCCAGGCCATAAGGTGCGGATCAACAACTTCAGCGATCTTGACGAGGGAGAAACGCGATAGCGGAAATTTACTTCCGCCGAATCACGCATCTCTGAAGCACCGAGGCTGCCCATAACTGGGAGAGCGCGACCGTCGGTAACGGAACGCTTCCAGCGGATCAGCAGGCAGCAATGGATTGACCATTGCCTCTCGGACCCCGCACACTGCCCGCAACCGACAGCGGAAACCGTCCATGAAAGTCTTTGTCTTCGATCTCCTGGCCTATGGTGAGCAACTCGATCACCTGAAAACCGGCCCGGAACTGCCCTATCCTCTCGCCGGGCGCCATTTTAAACCGGAGGTTGCAGTCCGCACCTACGCCGAGCATCTCGACGCGTGGGAACTGATCGACCAACTCGGCTATGATGGGCTGGGATTTAACGAGCATCACTGCTCACCGTACGGGCTGATGAACTCACCCAATCTGATGGCCGCGTCAGCCGCGCAACGGACGAAGCGGGTCAGGCTGCTAATCTACGGGAATCTGCTGCCGCTGCATGAGCCACTGCGCCTCGCCGAGGAACTGGCGATGCTCGACTGCCTGTCGAACGGCCGCCTGATCTCGGGTTTCGCACGCGGCATTCCGCGCGAGTATCAGGTGCATAACGTGCCGCTGTCCGATAGCCGTGCCCGCTTCGAGGAAGCTTTCGAAATCGTGACGCGCGCCTGGACGCAAGACGTCTTCTCGTATCAAGGCAAATTCTGGTCGTACCAGGACGTGGCGCTGTGGCCGCGACCCGTGCAAAAGCCCAGGCCGGAGATCTGGACACCGGTTGTGAGCAGTAAGGAGTCGATCGAATTCGCCGCACGTAACGATATTCGCATCACACCAGGCCTGGCGCCGGGCGGACTGCAGGACGATATCATCGCCTATTACGCGAAGTGTCTTGCGGACAATGGAAGACAGATCACACCGGATCACCTGTCTGTCGGCATTACCGCTTATGTGGCCGGGAGCAAGCAGGAAGCGATACGCGAATGCGGGCCATACCTGCTGTATTTCAATCGCACGCTGTTCAGCCATGGCAACTTCACCGAGACTGTGAAACAGCGCGAAACCGGCTACAGCTCCAGCGGTTCGACCGACTACGTCCGCCCGGAAAATCTGCGTGCCGCGGAGTTCAACCGCGGCGACTTTCGCAATATGACCATGGCCGACCTCGAGACCATGGCCGAGCGCCTGCCATGGGGCACGCCCCAGGAAGTCGCGGACAAAATCATCCGTCTCGCGGAACATACAGGCGCGGGGACTGTGCAGGTCAACTTCAACCGCGGCGCGATGCCGCAAGAAATGTTCGTAGAACAAATCAGGCGTTTCGCACGCGACGTGCTGCCGATCCTGCAAGCACACCAAATCACACGCGTACCGGCGGCCGAAGCACTCGTCGCCTGATAATATATCCGGAACAACCGGGAGGCCGCGTCCATGTCCCAACCGCGATCCCATGCCGAAACACGGCTCGAGACGCAGAAACTCGGATCATTGCAAATCCGGGTCCTGTTGCTCTGCATGCTCGCGCAGATATTCGATGGATTCGACATTAGCTCGATCAGCATGGCGGTGCCGGCGCTGATCAAAGCCTGGGGACTGCCCGGAGCCGCGTTCGCCAACACGTTCGTCATGTCCAGCATCGGGATCATGATCGGCGCGCTGGCGTCGGGACCGATGGGCGACCGGATCGGCCGCAAGCCGGTGCTCGTGTCGAGCCTCGTGGTACTGGGGATTTCGTCGCTGGCCTGCACTCACGTCGCGTCGGTGCTGGATTTGGTGATGCTTAGGCTGATCACCGGCATCGGCATCGGCATGCTGTTGCCCGCGACAGTGGCGCTGTCGTCGGATTATCTGCCGCGGCGTTT
>JBEKGV010000253.1:0-8024 GCA_050012615.1 Acetobacteraceae bacterium
TTCGATCTTGATTACGTCAGCACCCAGGTCTCCGAGCATCTGCGCGCAGGTGGGCCCGGCGAGAACACGGGTGAGGTCGAACACGCGCAACCCCTTCAGAGGTCCAGTGGGCAATGGTCCAGAGGGCACGTTGCCTGCGGGGTTGGTCATGCATTTCTCCAGCTTGCCGATCGAGGGTTGGAGCACCTATCCTAATTCGCGATGCCCGGCTAAGGAAATTGGGGTAAGGAAATCTGGCGGCACGAAATTATCGCCACGATCCGGGTCAACGCCTGCGGGCGACGGCTTTAGGAAGGACCACGTTCATGTCAGACCGCCCTCCGAGCATCGAGGGGCGCGCCTCCTGGGTCGCGGCCTCGGTCACTCTGGCGATCCTGTCGGTTTCCTATGGCTCGCCGTTACTGGTCGTTGTTGGATTGAAGCCAATCCAGGCAGACCTGGGTACTGATCGCTCAGTGATTGCTCTGGCCGGCGCGTTGGTCTGGCTCGGTACCGGTCTCGGCGGCATCCCAATGGGTTGGCTGGCGGACAGGATCGGAATTCGGGCCGTCATCGCCATTGGCGCCGTGATGATGGCACTCGGCCTGGCAATTTCCACCATCGGTGGAACGGTTCCGCTTTACGTGGGCCACGGACTTTTGATCGGGCTAATCGGCAATGGTGCGATCTACGCACCGCTGCTGGTTTATGTCAGCCGCTGGTTCGACCGCCGAAGGGGAACCGCGATCGCACTGATTTCCTCCGGCCAGTACATCGCCGGCGTGTTCTGGCCCTCGATTTTTGAGCGCGGCATCGCAGCCTATGGCTGGCAAGCCGCGATGCTGGGCTACGCCGCCATCGTGCTGGCGGGCATCCTGCCTTTGCTACCGCTGCTGCACGCGGCTCCGTCTCCGGTGAGTTCCGGCCCAGTGGTCCGCGCCGGTCGAGACCGCTCAGTGCCAGGCCTGTCCCCAGGTCTCATTCAGATCCTGATCTGTCTGGCCGGCTTCTGCTGTTGCATTCCGATGGCGATCCCAAGCTCACACCTCGTGGCATTCTGCTCCGATATCGGCATCAGCCCGGTACAAGGGGCCGCCATGCTTTCGGTGCTTTTGGCCTGCGCGTTCGTCTCCCGCCAATTCTGGGGGGCGATGGCGGATCGGGTTGGCGGACTGCGCACCGTCATGGCAGGTTCGGCCGTCCAGGCGGTGGCTATCGCCGCGTTCGTGCCGACCCAAAACGAAGTGGGGCTGTTCTTTATAGCAGGCGTCTACGGTTTGGGGTTCAGCGGCATCATCCCGTCTTACTCGGTGGCGATCCGAGACTTGTTCCCCTCAGCCGACGCGTCCTGGCGAATTCCGACCATGCTGTTCACCGCGATGACCGGAATGGCCGTTGGCAGTTGGGGTGCCGGCCGAATCTACGATCAGTTCGGTACCTATGCGCCGGCCTTCGCCACAGGAGTGGTGTTCAACGTTATCAATCTCATCCTGCTGGGGTTCCTTGTGACTCGCCTGCCGCGGCGAAGCGCACCGATGTTCGCGCCCGCGTGACAACCCTGTTGAAGACGGATTTCCTCGGATCGCAGGTGGATGTCCTTGATCCCCCGCGTTTTGAGGCCCACCATAGGTAAATGACTGGTTTCGAACGCCGTGTCCCGGAGGGTGACGACCGCGAGCGCCTGATTTGCGCCAGCTGCGGACACATCGACTATCAGAACCCCAGGATCGTGGTCGGAACAGTTGTTGCCTCAGACGGCAAGGTCCTCATGTGCCGCCGTGCGATCGAGCCGCGCCGAGGCTTCTGGACATTGCCCGCGGGCTATCTGGAGCTTGGCGAGACGCTCGAGGAAGGCGCCGCGCGAGAGGCCATGGAAGAAGCAAACGCGGGCATCTCCATCGATGGCATATTGGGCTTGTTCAGCGTCGCGCGGATAGGCCAGATGCAGGTGATCTTCCGCGGCCGCTTCTCCGGGCCGGGCGCACCCAAGTTTTCGGCCGGTCCCGAAAGTCTTGAAGTCGCTCTGTTCGGTTGGGACCAGATCCCGTGGGACGATATCGCATTCCCCACCGTCCTCTGGGCTTTGCGTGCCTGGGACGTGCGCCGGTCCGGCCCATTGGGCATTCCCGCAGGAAATCCTCCCAGTGACCCGCGCGGCGTGAATGGCATGGCGCTCTCGCCGATAGCGGAGCGCGGGCTTTGAGAAGCGCGATCCTCGGCTGCTTTGTTCTTTTCGCGGTCGCGGCGAACGCCCAGTCCCTGAGTCTTCCGGTGCCGCCGATTCCTCCCGCCCGGCCGCCGACGATCGACGCGCCTGTGCCCAATCTGAACACCACGGTCCCATACACGGAACTGGGACAGGCACTGGTGACTCTGGACACGAGCATCAATCATCGCGCGACGCCGGCTCCCGGTTATGGATACTCGCCAGGCGCCAGCTACCAGCTCGATAACGACCGTCGCGCATTCGTGCTTCCGGGCATCATGATGCACGTACCGTTGCCATAATGTTCTTCCGTTAACCCTTTGTTGACGATTATCGGCAATACTCCGGCGAGACGTGCGGCGCTTATTTGGCGACTTTCAGACGAAGGAATCAGCGATGCGGACGATAGGAACGTACCCTGCGCTCACCCGACGTCAGCCGCGGCGGCGCCGTGTCAGGGGCCGCACAGGTGATGGCCATGAGTTCGGACTTTCCCAATAGTGAGGAACGGGCGGTCGCCCTATCGGACGGCAGCAGTATCTCCTTCGCCTCCATCGCCGCTTTGGATCTCTTCAAGGCCGATTAGCTCCGCCTCCTCCTGGGCGTCTGATTCAGATCAAGGCGCACTTATGGCCGGAACCTGCTATTGTTGTTGTTGGGACAACAGAGAACGGGGGTCACTATGTTCAAGGATATTCTCGTCCAGCTGGATGAAGCGCCTCAGAGTGGCACGCGGCTCAAGATCGCGTTGGATCTGGCGCGGCGAAACGGGGCCCACCTGACCGGTATTTTCGTGGTCGATATCCCCGGATACACAATGTTCTATGGCGCGGGCATGCCTTACGCCGGTGGCGGTCTGAACGAGATCGTGAACTCCTTGCGTGCTGACGCTGTGAGCCGGGCCGACGCGGCCGGGCAGGAGTTCCGGGAAGCAGTGCGCCGTGAAGGTCTTGAAGGTGAATGGCGCATGGTCGAAGGCGAGGCCGTTGCCCTGCTTCCTCTCCATGCGCGCTATGCCGATTTGACGATTCTCGGACAGCCCAATGAGGAGGATGCCTACAAGGGGCCCAGTGCCGACGCGGTGTTGGTGAGCGTGATGCTCTCGTCTGGGCGGCCGATACTCGCCGTGCCCTACGTGGGTCAATTCGAGCATATTGGCGACCGAGTATTGATTGCCTGGAACGGATCACGCGAGGCTACCCGTGCGGTAAACGACGCGTTGCCCTTGTTGCGCGATGCGAAGGCGGTGACCGTGCTCGCGGTCAACCCGAGGCATGGGATCAAAGGCCACGGCGATGTGCCCGCCGCGGACATCGCGCTGCATCTCGCACGGCACGACGTAAAGGCGGAAGCAGCCCACACGATCGCCGAGGATATCAGTGAAGGCGATGCGTTGCTGTCCTATGCCGCCGATCTTGGAGCCGATCTCATCGTTTGTGGAGGTTACGGGCACTCGCGAGCCCGGGAGATGGTTTTTGGAGGAGTCACGAGGACACTCATCGAGGAAATGACCGTGCCAATGTTCATGTCGCATTGAACGGGATCGGATGGTCGGCGGATAAATCCCGACGATGTCTCGAAACGCTCTGGCGCGTGTATCAAGCGACGGGCTCATGCGCCAACAGGTTCAGGCGCATGCACCTCCATGCACCATGCGTCGAATGCCTCGATCAGCGGCGCGACGTCGACATGATCCAAAGTATCGCTTTGCCGTAAGCCCACCTCAATTTCAGCCGCGCGTCGGGACAGAGTGACAGCGCACAGAGAAGCCGCCGCGCCCTTGAGGCTATGAACTTCCCGGGTCAACGCGTTGTGGTCCAAGGCCGTATCCGCGATCAGAAGCAGTCGGGCACGTGTCTCCGCCTCGAACATCATGACCAGTCCGGCGATGCTATCGGCACCAATCTCCTCCCCCAGGCGCCCAAACGCGTCGCGGTCGAGTGCCAACTCCACTGGATCCGGCTCGATCGCGACGGATACGCCGTTGCGGTCCGGGCTCGCGGCACCCAGGGCGGTCAGTAGCGCGGCGAGTAACGTCTCCTTGCTGACCGGCTTGGCGATGAAGGCGGTCATCCCGGCTTCAAAGCATGCGGCGACGTCTTCAGGGAACGCATTCGCGGTCAGAGCGATGATAGGGATCGTAGCAAGATGCCCGCCCATTGCGCGGATCGCACGGGTTGCCGCCAGACCGTCCATTTCCGGCATGCGGATATCCATGCATATCGCGTCATAGAGGAAACTGGACGCGCCATGGACCGCCTCCAATCCATCCGCCACGACATCGATTTGCACATCGAGCCCGCGAAGCAACTGCAAGGCCACGAACTGATTGGTCGGGTTGTCCTCGGCGAACAGGATACGCGCCGACCTGCCAAGCTGCCGTGTCCGGGCTTTGAACCCAGCGACGACATCGACGGATTCCACGATTGTGTCAGGAACCGGATCCGTGATCGCCAAACGCAACGAAATTGTGAACGTCGAGCCTCGCCCATGCTGTGACACAACCGTGAGCGTTCCGCCCATCTGCTCGATCAGCCGCTTGCTGATCGCAAGACCGAGGCCCGATCCACCGAACCGCCGACTGATCGACGCGTCCGCCTGGCTGAATTCGCTGAACAGCCGGCCGAGACGGTCAGCCTGGATCCCGATGCCGGTGTCCGTGACCGACCACACAACAGTTGCGAAGTGCTCATCCCGCGCGGGACAAGCGGCCCATATCGTCACCGAGCCTTGCTCGGTGAACTTGAGGGCATTCGAGACAAGATTGATCAGCACCTGACGAATTCGCCCCGCGTCACCGAGCAATGCATCCGGCAACCCATCATCGTGTCCCGCGATGATTTGAAGGCCTCTCGCGATGGCCTTCGGACCGAGCAGACTGACCGGGTTCTGCGTCAAGGTCGCCGGCGAGAATGGCGTTTCCTCCAGCTCCATGCGGCCGCTCTCGAGCTTTGAGAAGTCCAGGATATCGTTCAATATCCGCAACAGTGAATCGCCAGAATCCCGGATCGCGCCGACGATCTTGCGTTGGTCCATGGTCAACGGCGTGTCCAGCAAAGTCCCGGTGAGACCAAGCACTCCATTCATTGGGGTCCTGATTTCATGGCTCATCATGGCCAGGAAGCCCGACTTGGCACGGTTTTCACTTTCCGCGCTTCGTTCGCGCTCCCGCATCAGTTCAGCCTCGGCCAGGGCGCGGCTTTCCCGTTCCTGACTGAGTTGGTCGCGATGCCGCCAGCGCCGGCCGATCGCGATGGTGGCAATGAGGATCGCCACGCCGCACGCGCCTATGGCGAGACTGAGGGTCCAGACGATGCCCCGCCAGTCCCGGAGCACGGATGCTTCAGTGGTCGTCGCCAACAGGATCAATGGATACGTCTTCAACCGCCGCGCGGCCTTGACGCGCATTGTCCCGTCGATCGGGCTGAGTTCGCGCGCCGTTCCGGAGTTCGCATTGCCGACGATCCGTTGCGCGGTCATGAAGTTTTTGCCGGTCGTCGGGACCGGCGGATACCGGGTGAGTTGGATCCCATCGGTCCGCAACAGAGTGATCGCCCCGTCGTCCCCGACGGAGACCGAGCGGTAGAACTCCTCAAAATAGCGCAGGTCGATCGCAGCCGCGACCAGACCCACGGCATTTCCGTCCGGCCCGCGCATCTTGCGTATCAGGAACGAGGTCCACTGCTGTCCTATGGTGTACTTGTATGGTTCGGTGATCAGCATGTCGGCGGCTGGATCGCCGACGATCGATTTGAAATAATCGGTGTCACTCACGTTGATCGACGGTATTGGCCACCAACGAGTGCTGTTCACCACATGCCCGTCCAGGCCGTACAGGATAAGCGCGTTGACCTGCGGCAGGCCGATCATTCTCTCTCGAAGTGTATCGTTCATGTCGCGACCTGACATGATCCGGTCGAACGACGCGGCGTCGACGACCCCTGCCCCGGCGCCAAGACGCGTGACGCCGTCCAGCACCAGATCCATACCTTGCATCGCTCGATCCGCTTGTTCGGCAAGCGTGAGAGCGATGGCACTCATGTGCTTCTCGGCATCGACGAGTGCATTCTCACGCAACCGGAGCAGGACGACCAGGTCAGCCGCGAGCAGGACCAGGATCAACAGTCCCGCGACGGCCTGGACCAATCGGATCGGTGCCCGAACGGACAAGCGATTCGTGGCTGGTGTTGGGATCGGAGCTATAGGCATTTGCGGCGGTCCCATCGGGATTGCCTGCAGCATCGCGGAAAACCATCGTCGCATTGGCTTCGAACACCAGCACCGATCCGTCGGGTGCCAAGGCGAAGTCGACTCCGGCGTAGTCGAGACCCAACATCACGCTGATGCCCATCAGTGCGGCCATGGCGCGCTCGCCCAATACGCCAGGCATGTCCTCGAGAAAACGGCGCTCTTCGTCACGGTAAGCCGCATTCGTCGCCATGTCAGCGGTAAAGTAGTGTACCTTCCAATCAGCCGAGATCGCCAGGTGCAGAGGATAGAGCACTCCATCGATGAACATGACGCGGTATTTTCGGGCCATCCCGTCCGGCCCGCGCGCGTCGAGGTATTCGATTGCCAATACCTCTTCACCCGGCAAGACATCGATCGTGTCCTCCAGGGCGTCGCGATTTTCGACGTGAAGGAAGTTCCGACCGGTGTGGAAACCTGGCGAACGTAACAGCAACGGAAAGTTCAAACCACTCGCGTCATGAATCGCCGCGCGCGAAAGCAAGATGGTCTTCGGCGCGATAACACCCGGAACAGCGGCGAGGCGACGCGCGTTCTCAGCCCTGCCCGTTGCTCGAACCAGCGCGGGTTGATTGATCACGGGCGCGTTCACAGAACCGACCAACGCCTCAGCCCGCGCAAGGGCCTCGCCGCAGAGGTCGGCGTCACCGATCGCATTCACCACCAGTTGATGGGGCGGCAAGGGCTGGGTGGGATCGTAGAACTCGGTATACATCGCGGTGATCGCGAAGCGACGATCGTTGATCCATTGCTGTGTCCGAATGTTGCCGTTGCGCGCGGAGACCAACAGCAAAAGCGGGATACCTGATCCGGTGCCGCGATAGGGTTTGGTAACGATCGAATGGCCGGCGAAGCCTTTCCGCCAATGCGCATCCGCCGCGGCGTCTCCCAGTTCGGTCAGAACCCTGGCCAGACCCTGATGCGCTTCCGGAAATTCCGGATCGAGGTCGAGCGCGATTTGGTAATGCGGCTGTGCGCCCAACGCATCCCCTTCCTCCAACAGCAGATTGCCGAGGTTGATGTGCCCAACCGGATTACCCGGATGATGCCGCACAGCCTGGGCATAGGCGGTGCGTGCGGCCGAACGGTGTCCGCTGGCGGTGGCGAGCGCGCCAAGCTCATTCAGTGCGGCGAAGTGCGACGGGTCGGTATGCAAGACATCGACGTAGGCACTTTTCGCCGCCTCGTCCTCTCCACGCACTGCGAATGCGCGAGCGCGTTCGAGAGCCTGACCGATGATATCGTTATAGCTCATCAAGGGGTCGCGATGCCTGCACCGGGAAGCTGGTCGGTATCACAGGCCGCCGCCTGGCAGCAACCAAGCCGAACTTTAACGGACGGAGTCCGACGAGCGTTCAAAACGCTTGCGGAAATACAATTGGCTGTGCCCAGGAGGGTAATCTTCGAGGACGCCGAACAGGATGAAGCCGAGTTTTTGGTAGAAGGGCGCTGCCTGGAAGCTGAAGGTGTCGACATGGGCGCCACGACAACCTCTTTTCCGCGCCTCAGCTTCCGCTGACGCCATCAGGCCGGAGCCGACACCCTGAAACCGCATGAACTCGGGGACGAACAGCATCCCGACGTGCAACCA
>JBEKGV010000254.1:0-6422 GCA_050012615.1 Acetobacteraceae bacterium
GTCGGGCTGGTGTCGAAATACACCCCGGACACGCTGTTCGCGGAGGCCTGGCCCGTTCTGCTTTACATGGCGATCATCATGGGTGTGGCGCGTCCAGTCGCGCATTTCGGCCATGCTTTGCTGGTCAATCAGATCGTCAATCCAAACTTCACCAGTCTGATTCGATGGCAAAACCACTGGCACGTGGTCAGGCAGAGTTGGACGTTTTTTCAGAACGACTTCGCGGGCCGCATCGCCAATCGCGTGATGCAAACCGGGCCAGCGTTGCGCGAAAGCCTCGTGATGGCGTTCGACGCCGCCTGGTACATCATCGTTTATGGCGGCAGTGCGCTGATCCTGCTGGGTTCGCTGAACTGGCACCTCATGCTGCCGATGCTGGCATGGTTTCTTTGCTACATCGTCATGCTGCGCTACTTCGTACCTCGGCTGCGCGATCGGTCTCGTCGGATGTCGGAGACGCGCTCGACATTAATCGGCCGGGTCGTCGACAGCTACACGAACATACTGACCGTGAAGTTGTTCGCCCGGGCCCGCGACGAGGATGCGTTCGTCAAAGATTCCGTCAATGAGTACACGACCGCGGCCCGGGATCAGTCGCGCATGACCTCGGGCTATACGATCACGCTGTTCCTGATGAACTCCACTCTCGTCCTGAGCACGGCGCCCGTCGCGCTCTGGCAATGGTCTCTGGGCCATATCGCAGTCGCCGGCGTGGCCACCGCGATCCCGATGGCCTGGCAATTGACCAACATCGCCGGCTGGGTCGCTCGCAGTATCACCTCGATCTTCGAGAATATCGGAACGGTGCAGGACGGCATGCGATCGATCGACGTGCCGCGGCAAATGCCCGACCCGCCGGGCGCGCGCGAATTGATCGTGCGTGGCGGCGAAATCCGGTTTGAAAACGTGTATTTCGACTATGGCAGGCTGCCCCGCCCAGGAGGGGTGCTGCGTGGAATTGAGTTGACGATCGCGCCGGGGGAGCGGGTGGGATTGGTTGGCCCATCCGGCGCGGGCAAATCGACCCTGGTCAATCTGCTGCTGCATTTTTACGATCCGGGCAGGGGGCGGATCCTGATCGACGGGCAGGACATCGCTCACGTCACTCAGGAGAGCCTGCGCACGCAGATCGCGATGGTGACGCAGGACACGTCTCTGCTGCATCGTTCCATCCGCGATAACATCAGCTATGGCCGTCCCGAGGCGACCGACGCGATGATCGAGGCCGCGGCCCGCAAAGCCGAAGCCCATGAATTCATCGTCGGCCTGGAGGATTGGCATGAACGGTGTGGCTATGACGCGCATGTTGGCGAGCGCGGCGTCAAGCTTTCGGGCGGTCAGCGCCAACGTGTCGCTCTGGCTCGGGTCATTTTGAAGAACGCACCCATCCTGGTGCTGGACGAGGCCACCTCGGCACTCGACTCAGAGGAGGAAGCGGCGATCCAGAGCCAGCTCGACGGATTGATGGAGGGGCGTACCGTCATCGCGATCGCGCATCGGCTTTCGACGATCGCGCGGATGGATCGCCTGGTCGTGCTGGATGGCGGACGCATTGTCGAAACCGGCTCCCATGCCGCGCTTCTCGCGAGGAACGGCGTGTACGCGCGGTTATGGTACCGCCAATCCGGCGGCTTCGCTCCGGCTTTGGAAAACGTGGCGGCGAAGTAGGCCTGGTGCCCGTCGAAGTTCCGAGACCGGCTCCCGCCAGGAAGCCTGGCATGCCGATTTGGCCGCTGTTGGCGACCTTGGCGGTGCAGACCCTGGCGACCATGGCGCTTTACTCGATGCCCACGTTGGCGCCGGAGGTCGCACGGGACCTCAAGGTCAATGGGGCGCTGGTGGGCGGCTTCGTGGCAACCGCCTACGGAACGGGGATTGTTTCGGCACTGTTGTCGCCAGGTCTGATCAGGCGTCATGGCGGTGTTCGGGCAACCCAGGCGGTGTTGCTGGCGGCGGCCGGAATGCTGGCGATCGCGGCATCGAGCTTTGGAATTTCCGGTCTCGCATGCGCGGCGATCGTGCTTGGTTCCGGCTATGGCGCCGCCGCACCCGCCAGCACGCATTTGCTGGTTCCTCACACACCCCGCGCGATGTTCAATCTGGTCATGTCGCTGCGCCAGATCGGCGTTCCTCTCGGGGGAGTGTTCGCCGCGCTGTTGCTGCCGCCTCTGGTGCCAATTCTTGGGTGGCGCGGATCCTTGCTGGCCGAGCTGGTTCCCGTCTTTTTGCTGATCGCGAGCATGGAGGTGCCGCGGCGCAAATGGGATGCCGATCATGACCCGAGCGTGCGTCCCTGGGGCCGGACTCTGCTTCAGCCATTCCTGCTGCTGCGCGACAGGCGGCTGCTTCGGCTGTCCTTATCTTGCTTCATCTATTCCGGGCTGCAGCTAAGTTTCGTGGCTTTCATGACCGTCCACCTCACGACAGTGGTTGGATTTGATCTGATCCGCGCGGGCCAGATGCTGGCGATCTACCAGATCGCCGGGTCCGTCAGCCGCCCTGTATGGGGATGGATCGCGGACCGTTACCTGACACCCATAAGGACGCTTGGCGTTCTTGGAGTTGGAATGGCCGTCGCGGCGGCTCTCGCCGGACAATTCGGTTCCGATTGGTCAACAGGCGAGATCTCGGCGGTCGTGTTGCTCGCGGGCTGCACGGCCGGCGGGTACACCGGTGTTGCCTACGCCGAATACGCGTCTCTGGGCGGCACTCGGCGAACGGAGGCAACCGGCCTGGGTACGGCGCTGATGTTTTCAGGTGGATTGCTGATACCACCGTCGTTCGGAGCGTCGGTTACGTTCCTGGGGGGTTTTGGGGAGACCTATCGCACAGTCGCCGTCCTGGCGTTGGCGAGTGCCATCCTGATGTGGTGGCGGCCGGCGCGCGATTAGCTCGTAAGCGACGCTGACTGATCGGGACTGTCGCGACATTTCGTTCCGACCGGCAATTCACGCCTGGCATATTCGGCCTGGTCCGAGCCGGCTTTATGCGCTCGAGATGGCATTTCGCGCCTGGCATATGGCTTGCGTTCACATTGACAAGGTGGTTCGCAATGACAGGTCACGTAGCCATACAGTTTACCGCGGCGATGAGTGGTCCAACCGGGCCGCTTGTATCGTCCGCCGTACTGGGCGGTTTTGCCGGCGCCTTTGCTGTGGTTCCTTCCGGGCCTTTTCAAAAGGTGCAAAGCGAAGATTCGCGCCGCGACCCGGGTACCTATCAGGATCCCGATCAGTCGCGGGCACGCTCGCGCTGGTTTCGTGCCGGCCTCGACATACAAGCATAACGAAGGATATCTGGGATGACCACGGTTTCCGCCACGCCGGCGAGCGCTTCGGCAGCACCGGCACAAAGCACCGATCCGCTGTCCTCGCTGTCCTCGAACTTCGGCGATTTTTTAAACCTCCTGTTGACCCAGCTGCAAAATCAGGACCCGACCAGCCCGATGGATGCCAATTCGTTCACCAGCGAATTGGTGGAATTCTCCAGCGTGGAACAGCAAATCAACACGAATACGAGTCTCGGCCAGCTCATTCAGTTAACCCAGGCGGCCGACGTAACTCAGTCGTCCGCCATCCTCGGCAAGCAAGTGACGGTGCAATCGACTCAGATCCCCTTACAGAATGGCACCGGCACGTTGGACTTCACCGCACCCTCGGCGGAGCCGGTTTCCATTACCGTGCAGGATGCGAATGGCAACATATTGCAGCAGGCCAATGTGAACGCGGCTCAGGGAGCGAATACGTGGAATTGGAACGGAACGAATAGCAACGGTCAGATGCTGCCGGATGGCGCCTACACAGTAACGGTCACGGGCGGCCCGGTGGGTACGTCGCCAACGGCGGTGCCGTTCACCGTGGTGGGAACCGCGACCGGCGTCACTACCCAGAACGACACGGTCAATCTCCAGCTTGGTGCGTTGTCCGTTCCCTTCAGCTCGGTGACTTCGGTCGCGAACTAATACCAGCGGCCGAATGAATTGACCGATTGGCACTGGCCCCAACGCGTCATCAACGGGCTTGACCCGGTGATCTCTCGCGGCACTGTGCGGCGATTGATGGCCGGCTCGGTGGCCGGCCATGACGTTAACATTTGAACGATCGGTATCATCCTAACGAATGCTTTATGGCCTTCTTCACCGGCTGTCAGTTTTTCCTGTCTAGCTGGCTAACCCACGACAGACGTGGGACCAGCAATGCAGCCGTGGCCGGCTTCGCGCGCGAAGGGCAGTGCCTGAATGGACGTGCGACCCGGCGTCCGGGTACGTGCGCGCGGTCTGACGTGGGATGTGCTGGAAGTTGATCGGGTAGCCGACCGCGAATGCCTGAGCTTACGTTGTGTCGATGGCGACATGGCCGGCCTGACCTGGGACATTTATGTGCCCCCTGACCAGGTCGAACTGGTCGACCTGGCATTCGACCCGGAACACCCAGAGCCGCTTGCGCTGTGGCATTTGATGCACCGGGCTCATCGGCTGAACGAACTGCCTGCCACCCTATCCTTCATAGCCCAGAAACCTGGGCGGGTCAGGGTCGAACCATATCAACTCGTGCCGTTGATGCGTGCGCTCGACATGCCGCGGCCGAGGTTGCTGCTGGCGGATGGTGTTGGATTGGGCAAGACGATCCAGGCGGGCCTGATAGCGGCCGAACTCATCGCGCGACGGCGCGCGCATCGAATTCTGATTGTCGCACCATCCGGCCCATTGCCGCGGCAATGGGAGCAAGAGACAAGACTGCGGTTCGCGTTGAAATTCACTCTCGTGACAAATTCGGCGGAACTGTGGGAGGTCCGCCGAGAGCACGAACTCGGCGCCAATCCATTCGATTCCATATCGTTATGCATTACCTCGCTGGACTTCGCGAAACAGGACCACGTGCTGGAGGAACTGGAACGGTCCGCGTGGGACCTGGCGATCATCGATGAGGCGCATCACTGCGTTGGGTTCGGCATTCATGTGTCTCAAGAGAATACCTGGCGCAGACGGCTGGCCGAGGTACTGGCACGCCGTTCCGACGGATTATTGCTGCTGACCGCGACCCCGCATGACGGCCACGACGCGCATTTCGCATCGTTGATCGCTCTGCTGGATCCGTCTTTGGTTGACGGCGAAGGCGGTTTCATCGGCCAGAGCTATCGGCGTCATGTGATCCGGCGGATGAAGGTGCATATTCGCGATCCGCGGACTGGTGCTCCGCTGTTCCACCGCCGTCATATCATTCCCGTGAAGGTTGACGTTGCCGGACCGGAACATGAGCCAGTCCGCGAATTCCACCGGGCATTGTCCGCGTTCGTCGTGCCCCGGTTACGGCGCCGGCCCGGAGCCGATGATGCGCTGGCGTTTGTCAGCCTCCTGAAACGGTCGGTTTCGACCATTTCGGCCTGTCTTGAGACCTTGCGCGTTGTTGTGGAACGTCTCACTCGCCACGACGGCGGTGGGGGCGAAACGAAGGCGGCACGCCTTGAACGAGCGCGAGTTCTGCGTGCGTGGCGAAGACGCGCGGCTCGATTTGGCAGTCTCGGTGCAGCCGATGAAGCCAGCCAGGAAGCATTGGAAATCGAAAGCATGGCGGAGGCGTTGCGCCTCGAGCCGAACAGTGAACCCGCCAAACTCATTGCGCTTGGCATCGCCGCCGTGGCTCATGATCCGAAGCTCTCGGCGATGCTTCTTGAGGTACGGTTGATCAGGCAAACTCACGCGCGGACCAATATTCTGATTTATACCGAATATACCGACAGCCAGATCGCCGCCGAGCGAGCTTTGCTCTCAGCGTCCGGGGTTGACGGAGAGATACTCACCATTGGCGGTCAGGACGACGATCACGCGCGTGCTGTCGCGGCGCAGCGATTCGCTGAATGCGAGGGGATGATCCTGATCAGCACGGATTCGCTGGCGGAAGGTCTCAATCTTCATCAGCACTGTTTTCACCTGATCCATCTCGATCTGCCATACAATCCCAATCGGCTCGAGCAGCGAAATGGCCGGATCGATCGCTACGGGCAGCAACGGGAGTCAGAGATCAGGTATTTGTATATACCCGGCACATTTGAAGAAAATTTGCTGCTGCATCTGATCGCGAAATATGAAAAAGCGCGATCGTCGCTCGACGTCATGCCCGATACACTTGGCGTGACAGCACTGTCGGATGACTACGAAACCGGCCTGACCGGCCGTTTGTCCGAAGATCCGTACGATCTGTTCAAAACGGACTCCGAAACAATCCGAACGCTTGACCAGGTGGTGCTGGACAGTAGCCCGGACACCGTCGCCGAGTTGATGCGCGAAATCGATCGTGCGTTTGATGCCTTCGATTTGATGGCTGTGTGCCATGGATGGCACGGCGTGCACGGAATCAACGCTGAGTTGGAACAACTCACGCGGGCGGAACAGCTGCGGGACAAGTCCGCGACCACCGAAGATC
>JBEKGV010000255.1:0-6422 GCA_050012615.1 Acetobacteraceae bacterium
CCGCAGGGGGTCCGCACAAGATCGCCCAATATGCCGGAGTGTGAACTCTTTGCAAAGATTGGAGGTCCGGGCCGGAATCGAACCGGCATACGCGGATTTGCAGTCCGCTGCATCACCACTCTGCCACCGGACCACCGGTGCACGCTCGGGCCGAGAAAGACCACTCAATCAATCGGTCAACCGCCCTGGCAGCGAGTTAGCAGGTTCATCCGGGATAATCCAGGTTCGGCGCTCGGTAGCTGATATGCCGGACCAATCGGCGCGTCAGCGTCGATTATCGGCAAATCTCGACGATCGACAGAGCGATGATGCAGGCGAACAGAAGATATTCGAGGCGGGACGCGGCGCGACGGTCGATCGGCAGGCGAAGCCAGATGGAAATGAAACGGATCATGGCGATCTACGGCTTACCACCGATCGTGGGACCAGATAGGCAAGGTGACGCACATTCCGACCCCTCCCGTTATACGATAACATCGACGAACCACACGACGGGTTGTGGCTGCGTTTCAATTTCGCGGTAAGGTACGGCGGCACCAATCCCGCCTGGTGTTCGGCGAACGGGACATGTATAAGCCCGAGGCCCCTGACAGAATGAGCTGACGATGGCCGTGGCGACCCAAAACGCTCAAAACGACCCGTTCATGACCGACGCCCGCGCGCGGATGGTGGATAGTCAGATCCGCCCCAACAAGGTTTATGATCCGCGTATCCTCGATGCGATGCGCCGTCTTCCGCGAGAACGCTTTCTGCCGGATGCGCTTCGCGCCTTGGCATATGCCGATCAGAACGTGCCGTTGGGTGGCGGACGGGTCCTGCTCCAGCCGATGGTGCTGGCTCGCCTGTTGGAAGCCGCGATGCCGGCGCCGGGTGAGACGGTATTGGTCGTCGGCGCCGGCACGGGCTATTCCGCGGCGGTGCTGGCCGCCCTGGGTTGCAAGGTCACCGCGCTCGAAGAACCGGGAACGCTGATCGATCGGGCGAGACCACTGCTCGCCGCCGTCGCTCCAGCTGTCGCCTTGGCCGCCGGTTCTCTTGCGTCCGGCTGGCCGTCAGGCGCACCTTACGACCTCATCCTTGTCGACGGCGCCGTGCCCGAGGTTCCGGCGACGCTGGCGGGACAACTGAACCCGGACAGCGGGCGCCTCGTCACGATCATTCGTGACGGCGAGCACTCTGGCCACGCCGTTCAGGCCGAGCCTACGCCGGTGGGTATTTCGGTGCGGACGCTGTTCGATTGCCTGTGCCCAGTACTGCCAGCCTTCGCGGCGGCGCCGGCGTTCCAATTCTGACGGTTCCGGTTCAGCCGTTTTAACGCGCTGCTGTCACGCGGCGATGATGGACAGAACCTGTTTGTGTTAATCGATCTGTAACCGCATGGCCGATAACCCGCACACCCCGGTTGGCACCTGGATACATGCGCGTGCATCATCATGGCGCGCTGGCGCGGATTGTGCCAAAGCTACCTCAGAGGACTGTGACCGGTGCCTGGTGGGCGGCCGGATGATGGCAATTGCTGCTGGATGAAGGTGTCTCATGGGTCCGCGTCTCTGTCGTTTTTTCCCGTTAGTCGCCGCCCTTGCCTCAGGGCCGGTACTCGCGCAGACGCAGCCGCAAGGTCCCATCTCGCTGACACCGCCAGCCCCGCCATCGAGCGCGCCCTCCGCCGCCGCGCGCCCTCCGGTTTCGCCCGCTCCCCCGGCACCGTACGGCAATGCCGCCGCTCCGCCTCCACCCGCCGTCCCGTCCCAGGCAAGCCCGGTCCGAGCCAGCGGGGCACCTGCCGCAGGGTTAACCGAGCCTCCGTCGGCAGAGGTGAAACCCGTGGTGAAACCCACGCCGCAAACAGCCCAACAAAGCGTCACTTACCCCGGTGGCGGCCTCAGGCAGACCTCGCTCGGTCTGCCACACACCCTGTTGGAAGCGCTCGCGGCGACCTATTCCAACCAGCCGATCCTGCAGGCGGAGCGGGCCAGGTTGCGTTCGATCGATGAGAACGTTCCCGCCGCCCTGGCCGGCTGGAGGCCCACGGTGCAGTTTTCCGGTGCTGGTGGATACGGAGCCGGCGAGACCCGGGCGTATAGCTACACGCTCGGCAGGATCGCGAATTCGCCGAACGACCGGCTGATCGGTACGGCCGCGTTTCAGGCCCAGGAAACCCTCTATAACGGCGGCAAGACGCAGGCGAATATCAACCACGCGAAAAATCTCGTGATGGCCGAGCGCGCGACGTTGATCGCGACCGAACAGACCAGCTTTACGAATGCGGTG
Source organism: Acetobacteraceae bacterium (assembly GCA_050012615.1). GTDB lineage: Bacteria > Pseudomonadota > Alphaproteobacteria > Acetobacterales > Acetobacteraceae > Rhodopila. The sequence goes on from JBEKGV010000255.1 coordinate 2,272, forward strand.
AACGCTTACGTGGGCGTGATTTCGGCGCAGCAGACACTTGAGTTGAACCGCAACAACGAAATCGTTCTTACGAAACAATTGCAGGCGACCAACGATCGGTTCCGTGTTGGAGAAATCACCCGCACCGACGTCGCGCAGGCAGAAGCAGCGCTGTCTGGCGCTCAGGCACAACGAGAGACGTCCGAAGGTCAGCTCGAAACAGCGCGGGGCACGTTCCAGCAGATCGTCGGCATCCTGCCGCCCCCCGATCTGGTACCGCCGCAGCCGCTCGCACTGGGTCTTAAGAACGAGACCGATGCCATTGCTTTGGCGGCAACAAACAATCCGCAGGTCATTGCCGCCCAATTGAGCGATGCGGCGGCCAAGGACTCGGTGGACATCGCGCTGGCGGCGCTGTTGCCCACGGTTTCGCTGCAGGGCCAGATATTCCAGCAAAACAACGCCTCGGGATGGTCGACCCAAACCAACGGCTATCAGGTCACCGCGAACCTCGCGGTCCCGATCTATCAGGGGGGCTCGGAATACGCCGCCGTCCGTCAGGCGCGGCAACAGCAGGAGACCACGCAACGCCAGGTCGACGACGCGCGGCGCACCGCAGTGCAAAACGCGGTGCAGGCGTGGGAAACCCTGGTCGCCGCGCGCGCCGCGGCCGACAGCACGAGATCGCAAATCCGCGCGAATGAAATCGCACTGGAAGGTGTTGAGCGTGAAGCTATCGTCGGGAGCCGCACGACCCTCGATGTCTTGAACGCGCAACAAACATTGCTGAACTCACAGACGTCGCTCGTGCAGAACCTGGCGCAGTTGGTGAATGCATCCTATGCGGTCGCGGCGGCGATTGGCCGCCTGACGGCGCGGGACATGCACCTGCCCGTGCCGCTTTACGACGAAACTGCCTACTACAACGCCGTGCGCGACAAGTGGGTGGGCCTCGGGGACTATGCGACGAACCAACCTGGCCGCTGAACAAATCGGAGCAGGAGAGCAATGAGCGGATCACAATCGAAATTCAGTGGGGCGCAGTTGTCCGACACGGCATCCGGCGCCGGCGCCGATCCGTCGATGGAAGACATCCTGGCCTCCATCCGCCGGATCCTGAGCGAGGAGGATCCCCCCGCCGATCAATCAACGGCGAAGGCGCCGGACTCCGCGCGCCAGGAGGAGGATCAGGAAGACGTCCTGATCCTCGACAGTTCGATGCTGGTCGCCGATCCATCGTCCCGGCCGGAGCCAGAGAAGGCGGCATCACCCAGGCAACCCGTGGCTCGGTCGCCGCTGCCCCCGGCGCCCCCGGTAACGACACCGCCGCCGAAAACCACCGCCGAAGTGTCATCGCCGGAAATGACACAAGTTGAGGCGGCGCCCGCCGATCCCTCGTCGCCTCAAATGGCTGATCGCGGCCTGGCTTCGCCCGGCGGCGAACAACCGCCGGCGCCGAGCGGCGAGGAGCCTGTTTCGGCAGAATCCGAGGAGACGAAAATCGGACCGCCGATCATCGCGTCACCAGATCTCGGGCCGTATTCGAACGTCAAAACCGAATCATCCATGCAGCCGGACGCCGTCCCCGCCCTGACCCCCTCGTCTCTGGGCAAAATGGCTCCGGCGGAAGCGGAACAGGCGCCGAGCGTCAGCCAGCCGGGGGAACCGGCGGCCACGCCGCTGGAGGCGAAGTCTGAAACAATCGGGGAAGCATGCAAGCCGCCGGAATTGCCGCCGGTGAGCCGGTTGCCCGCGTCGCCCATCCTGGTGCCCGTGCCATTGTCGGGTCAAATCCCGCCGCCTCCGCTCATCAAGCGGCCCGCATCTTTGGCGAAAGAATCGATTTTCACGACTCCGCCACCATCATCCACTGTCCCGTTGCCCTCAGTTGAGACAAGGCCCGCTGCCCCCGCCACCACATCACCCCCAACGGAGAATTCCCCCATGAGTGCATCCATGTCTTTGTCCTCCGGCCTCGCATCGCCCGAGACGACCAACGCCGCCGCTGGTTCCGTCACCAACCTCGTCCGTGCCCTCACGTCGGACCGCAGCGCGCAGGTGCACAGCGGGGGCCCCACGATCGCCGATCTGGTTCGTGAAGAACTCCGGCCGCTGGTTAAGTCCTGGCTCGACAGCAACCTGCCGCCGTTGGTCGAGCGACTGGTCCGCGCCGAAATCGAACGAGTAATCTCACGCGCCGCGATCTGAGCTGGTCTGTCTTCTGAACTGCTTGCCCTGAACCGTCTCCCGCGGCATCCGTAAGGCCACTCCGGCTCGCGCCTCTCTGGCTCGCGCCACTTTGGCCCACGAAGGCCACGGGAGATTTTTCATGCCGCTCGACAAGTCGTTCGCGCCCGCCGAGATCGAGCCCGAACTTTATGAAGGATGGGAGCGGGAAGGGGCGTTCGCCTGCGATCCGGACTCGAACGCGGCGCCATTCACGATCATGATACCGCCGCCGAACGTCACCGGGTCCCTGCATATGGGTCACGCGCTGACGTTCACCGTGCAGGACACGCTGGTTCGCTACCGGCGCATGACGGGACGCGACACGCTGTGGCAGCCCGGGACGGACCATGCCGGCATCGCCACGCAGATGGTCGTGGAGCGGCTGCTGGCGTCCGAAGGGATCGATCGGCGCGATCTCGGGCGTGAAAAGTTCATCGAGCGGGTGTGGCGCTGGAAGGTTGAATCAGGCGGCACCATCACCCGGCAATTGCGCCGGCTCGGTGCCTCGCTGGACTGGCCGCGCGAGCGGTTCACCATGGACGATGGCCTATCCTCGGCGGTGCGCGAAGTGTTCGTCACGCTGTACCGCGAAGGCCTGATCTATCGCGACCGGCGGCTGGTCAACTGGGACCCAAAACTGCAGACCGCGATTTCCGACCTCGAGGTGGAGAACCAGGAGGTAAAGTCCTTTCTCTGGCACATTAAGTATCCGATTGCGGCGCAATCGGGGCGTTACATCGTTGTCGCGACGACACGACCGGAAACGATGCTTGGTGATATGGGCGTAGCCGTACATCCGGACGATGACCGTTATCGTGACCTGGTCGCCAGCCCCGCTTCTAACTACGCCATCCTTCCCCTGGTCGGTCGAGTGATTCCCATCTTTGCGGACACCTATGCGGATCCAGGAAAAGGCACCGGCGCGGTGAAGATCACGCCGGCGCACGATTTCAACGACTTCGAAGTCGGACGGCGCCACGGAATTGAAATGCCGTCCGTGTTGGATAAGACGGCGCATGTGACTCTGGCGGAAATCGCCAGCGCGTTGAACCCGGTTGAAGGGGTGGCTGATCCGGCATTTGTTCGAGCACTCGAGGGAATGGACCGCTTCGCTGCCCGCAAGGCAATCGTAGCTGAACTGGAACGACTGGGCCTGGTCGAAAAGATCGAGCCGCACACCCATGAGGTGCCGCATGGCGATCGCGGCGGCGTGCCGATCGAGCCCTTGCTGACAACGCAGTGGTATTGCAACGCCGCCGTGCTCGCGAAGCCGGCGATCGAGGCGGTGGAAACCGGCAAGACCGTGTTTGTCCCGAAGCAATGGGAAAACACCTTCTTCGCGTGGATGCGCGACATCCAGCCCTGGTGCATTTCGCGGCAATTGTGGTGGGGGCATCGCATTCCGGCCTGGTACGGCCCGGACGGCGAAGTGTTCGTCGCGAAAGACGGCGCCGAGGCAGCCTCTCTGGCGCAGGATCATTACGGCCGCGCGGAGACGCTGGTCCAGGACGACGACGTGCTGGACACATGGTTCAGCTCCGCGTTGTGGCCGTTTTCCACGCTTGGCTGGCCGGAGAAGACACCGGAACTCGCACGCTATTATCCGGGAGATTTGCTGGTCACCGGTTTCGACATCATCTTTTTCTGGGTCGCCCGGATGATGATGATGGGTCTTCACTTCATGCAGGATGTCCCGTTCCGGACAGTTTATATCCACGGTCTGGTGCGCGATGAGCGCGGGCAGAAGATGTCGAAGTCCAAGGGCAATGCGATCGACCCTCTGGAACTGATCGACCGTTATGGTGCCGACGCATTGCGCTTCACCATTTGCGCGCTCACGGGTCCTGGGCGAGACGTGAAGCTGGGTGAATCACAGGTCAAGGACTATCGCGGCTTCATCACAAAATTGTGGAACGCCGCACGGTTCTGCGAAATGAACCAGG
>JBEKGV010000256.1:0-6418 GCA_050012615.1 Acetobacteraceae bacterium
CGCTTCCGAGACGGCGTCGGCGTGGGTGGCGAAGACATGGTCTGCACCCTCAAACACGCGGTAGTCCACGTGGACGTTCTTCTGCGTGTTGAGTTTGTCGACCAGCTTACGCACCGCCGGCTCCGGCACCAGTTCGTCGCCGTCGCCATGCAGCATCAGACCGCCGCAGGGGCAGGGAGCGAGGAAGCCGAAATCGTAATGGTTGGCCGGCGGCGCCACGCTGACCCAGCCGGAGATTTCCGGCCGGCGCATGAGCAGCTGCATCCCCACGAAGGCCCCGAAGGAATAGCCGGCGATCCAGATCCCGCCATGGCCGGGATTGACCGCCTGCATCCAGTCGAGCGCGGCGGCGGCATCGCTGATTTCACCGATCCCGCCGTCGTAGCGTCCCTGGCTTCGTCCAACGCCCCGGAAGTTGAACCGCATCACCGAGCAGCCAAGCCGCATGAACGACTGGTACATCGTGAACGTGATACGATTGTTCATCGTCCCGCCGTGCAGCGGGTGGGGATGAAGGATGAGCGCGATAGGGGCGCCGGGTTCCTTCGAATGATGGTAACGACCCTCTAACCGGCCGTCTGGACCGGCGAACATCACCTCTGGCATGGCAATACTAAACCTGTTTCCTGTCTTGATCCGGTCGGCCGAACTGACAGGTCCGCGTAACCTGTCTGCCGCCTCCGGCCCCTTTTTTGAGCCCAAATCTTTGTTGATTCGGGTCAACTGGCGCAATCACAATCTAAAGAATCGACCTGCTTTTTCCGGTCGCCGCCGCCCGATCAGGGGATAGTTGACTCCCCAGGTCGGGTATTCTAGCCTCGTTCGTGGCTCGCTTGGTGCAGGGTCTGCTTTCTCCCCCCTCAATCTTGTGACTGGTCCCCGTTGAACCGAGCCCCGGGGGTTATCTCGCCGACTGATCTCAACGAATTGTCTTGCGTCCGTGAGGTCAGGCAGCCAGGCAGCCCCGGTATGGTCACCACTATATGACAAACAGTGGCAACATTCATAATGGAAATGTCGCATGGCTTACATGTTCTTGAGTGAGACCATCCGCAGCTATCGAGAGCGAGATCCCGCGGCTCGTTCGTATATTGAAGTATTGTTTTGCTACCCAGGCGTGCATGCTGTGATGTGGCATCGCCTGTCTCATTGGTTATGGTCTCACAACTTGTATTTTCTTGGCAGATTCTCATCGCATATCTCACGATGGTTGACCGGCATAGAAATTCATCCCGCTGCTAAACTCGGCCGTCGCCTGGTGATCGATCACGGCATGGGCGTTGTGATCGGTGAGACCGCCGAGGTCGGCGACGATTGCTATATTTATCACCAGGTCACCCTGGGCGTCGCCCGCACCAGCGGCGGCAAGCGTCATCCAACCGTGGGCAATAACGTCATCATCGGTGCCGGAGCCAAAGTGCTCGGGCCCATTACGGTTGGTGATAACGCGCGCATCGGTGCGAACTCCGTCGTCGTTGATCCGGTGCCGCCGGACACCACCGTGGTTGGCGCACCGGCTCGCCCGGTCGTCAGAACAGTGCCGCGCGCGCCCGGCGCTCCCAAATCAGACTTCGACCCGTACGGTATGCCGTGCGACGACAGTCCCGATCCGGTGGAGTGCGAACTGGAAAACCTTCGCTCCGAACTCGCTGGACTGGAAGCGCGTGTCACGCGCCTGCAGACGTCTCAAAGCGAACTTGGCCAAAGCGAATTTGGCCAAAGCGAGACCGGCCAACCAGAGCCGCGCCAGCTTGTCCCGGATGACAGCCGGTTGGGTCCCAAAGCGGATGGTTCCAGAGCGGATCGTTCCAGAGGGGACGGCGAAGACGAAGCGGTCCAAAATCAAACTCCGGCACGTCAACCGGCGGCGGAATGAGCCATGCAGTTATCTACACGCGGCCGTTATGCGGTCATGGCGATGGTCGATCTGGCATCCCGCCAGTCCCTGGGCTGCGAATGCGGTCCGGTCTGCCTCGCGGAAATCGCCGCCAGCCAGCAACTGAGTCTGTCGTATCTCGAGCAACTGTTCGCCAGACTGCGCCGCTCGGGGCTTGTGGCATCATCCCGCGGGCCCGGCGGCGGTTATCGTCTGGCGCGCGATTCAGACCGGATTTCCATCGCCGCCATTATCGCGGCTGTCGACGAACCGATCCGCGCGACCCGTTGCGATGCGACGTCCGGCCCATGCCTCGCGCTGCCCGGCCAGTTGAGCGAGCGATGTCAGACGCATGATCTCTGGGCCGAACTTGGCCGGCAGATTTCCCTGTTTCTCGGTGGCGTAACGCTGGCCGATGTCGTCCTGGGTCAAATCCGCGGTCGCGCGGTCCCGCCAACGCGCGGCTTCGAGCGAGTCGCGGCCGAGTAGATGCATTACCTCGACGCCAACGCCAGCGAACCGCTTCGCCCCGAAGCGAAGGCCGCGATGAACGCCGCGTTCGAGGTCACGGGCAACCCGTCGTCGGTGCACGCCGCGGGCCGTGCGGCAAGGCGGTTGATGGAAGATGCGCGGGAACGGATCGCCACGAAATTTGGCGCGCGTGAACAGGATCTGGTCTTCACCTCGGGCGGCACCGAGGCCAACGCGCTCGCGGTCCATGCTCTTGGACCGGATCGCCGGATCATCATTTGCGCGACCGAACACGACTCGATTCGGGCAGCCGCACCGCATGCCGCGATATTGCCGGTCGATCGCGATGGCGTCGCCGATCTGGAAATTCTGGCTGCCTGGCTCGCGTCCGGATCGCCGGCTCTGGTGTGTTTGATGCTCGCCAACAACGAAACCGGGACGATCCAGCCGGTCGCGGAAGCGGCGTCGCTGTGCCGCGGCCATGGTGCACTGCTGCATGTCGACGCGGTGCAGGCGGCCGGACGTATCTCTGTCGATCTGACGGACCTCGGTTGTCATTCTCTCGCATTATCTGCCCACAAACTGGGGGGTCCCGCCGGCGCCGGTGCACTGCTCGTCGTGCCCGAACTGAGCGGCATCGCGCCAATGATCCTGGGTGGCGGGCAAGAGCGCGGCCGGAGAGGCGGCACGCCGGTACTGGGCGGCATCGCCGGCTTCGCCGCCGTTTGCGATCTGCCGTCCGATCGGGACCGGCTCTCCGCGCTCCGGGACCGCGCGGAGGCCGCCGCGGCGCACCATGGGGCGGTCGTATGTGGAGGCGGCGGCCCGCGGCTGGCCAATACGACGTCACTGGCGCTGCCGGGCGTCCGCGCCGACGCTCAGGTCATCGCGTTGGATCTCGACGGGATTGCCGTCAGCGCGGGTGCCGCGTGCAGTTCAGGCAAGGTTCAGACCAGCCATGTGCTGACCGCCATGGGGATGGGAGCGCTTGCCGGCCAGGCGATCCGCGTCTCGCTGCCCTGGAACGTCTCGGAAGGAGCGATAGACGCGTTCGAGGCCGCCTATGCGCGCATGGCCGCTCGTCTGCGGCGTGCTCTGGTCGCGACGGCGGCATGATACCATAGAATATGAGCATGACCGATGCTCCCGCCCGCCCGAACCGCCCGGTTTACCTGGACAACCAGGCCACGACGCGCTGCGACCCGCGAGTCGTCGAGGCAATGCTGCCGTGGTTCACCGAGCAATACGGTAATCCGCACAGCGTCGAACATGTGATGGGCCGCACCGCCGAGGCTGCCGTCGAAACCGCCCGGGGTCACGTGGCGGCGCTGCTCGGTGCCGGCACGCGGGAGGTCGTGTTCACCTCAGGGGCGACCGAGAGCAACAACATCGCCATCAAAGGCGCCGCCCGCTTCGCCGCACGTTACAGCCCGCAAGGCGACGAAGTCCGGCGGCGTATCGTGACTGTCGCCACCGAGCACAAATGCGTGCTCGAGTCGGTCGCCGATCTCAAGGACGAGGGCTTCGAACCGGTGTTCCTGCCCGTTCGCGCGGACGGTTTGCTCGATCCGGACGTGCTGCGCGAGGCGGTATCGGTGCCGACGCTGTTGGTCTCCATCATGGCGGTGAATAACGAGATCGGCGTCGTCCAGGATATTCCCGCCCTCGCCGCGATCGCGAAGCAGGCCGGCGCCCTGTTTCACACCGACCTGGCGCAGGCGGTTGGGAAAATCCCGGTGGACGTGACCGGGTGGAAGGTCGATCTCGCCTCGGTCAGTGGTCACAAGATTTATGGCCCGAAGGGGGTCGGCGCGCTGTTTGTCCGCCGCAGGCCCAGGGCGAGGGTGCTGCCGCTGTTTTCGGGCGGTGGGCAGGAGAGGGGGTACCGGTCCGGTACTTTGCCCGCTCCGCTGGTCGTTGGTCTGGGCGAGGCCTGCCGGTTGTCGGGCGAGGAAATGGACGCTGACACCGCGCGGATCGGCGCGTTGCGCGACAATCTGTTGGATCGGTTGCGCGCGCTGGTTCCCGGCATCGCGATCAATGGCAGCACGGCACACCGGATCGCCGGCAATCTGAATGTGACCTTTCCCGCTGCAACCGCTTTGGCGATGTTGGAGCGGATGCCGGATCTGTGCGTCTCGACCGGTTCCGCCTGCTCGTCGGCGGCAGTTGAGCCGTCGTATGTGTTGCGAGCGCTCGGGTTGCCGGACGATGCGGCTGCCCGCACCTTGCGCATTGGGATCGGACGCTTTACCTCGCCCGCCGACATTGAGTACGCGGCGTCCGCTCTGGCGGCGGCCCATTCCGGGCACAACGCCGCGGACCATTTCGCCGAGGCCTGACCACGATGCCGAAGATGACGTTCATCGAGCGCGACGGGACGCGCCGCGAGGTCGACGCGCCCGCGGGCCTGTCGGTGCTGGAAATCGCCCACAAGCATAAAGTGGATATCGAGGGAGCGTGCGAGGGTTCGCTCGCCTGCTCGACCTGTCACGTGATCGTGGATAAGGGCTGGTATAAGAAGCTCACGACTGCGACCGAGGACGAGGAGGACATGCTCGACCTCGCCTTCGGACTGGCCGAGACCTCGCGACTTGGTTGCCAAATTATCATGAGTGACGCTCTGGATGGGTTGGTGGTGATGCTTCCGGCCGGCGTCAACAACATGTTCAAGGGCTGACCTCGCCGACATGCGCATCGTGGTCGCCATGTCGGGAGGGGTCGACAGCAGCGTCGCCGCCGGGCTTTTGCATGAGCAAGGCCACGAGGTGATCGGTGTGACCTTGCAACTATACGATCAAGGCGCCGCTTCGGGCCGCAAAGGAGCGTGCTGCGCCGGTCAGGATATTCACGATGCGCGCCGCGTGGCGGACCGGTTGGGAATTTCGCACTATGTGATCGATGCCGAGGAGCGGTTCGCTCGAGCCGTGATCGCGGATTTCGCCGACAGTTATGCGGCGGGCGAGACGCCGGTGCCTTGTATCCGCTGCAACCAAACCGTGAAGTTCGCCGATCTGTCGGCGTTGGCTGCCGGACTGGGTGCGGATCGTCTGGCGACGGGACACTACGTGCGGCGGGTGGATGGGCCAAACGGGGCGGAATTGCATCGCGCGGCCGATGCGGAGCGGGACCAGAGTTGGTTTCTGTTCGCGACGACTCAGGTCCAGTTGGATCGGTGTTTGTTTCCTCTGGGCTCGATGCCGGACAAGCGGGCGGTGCGGGACGAGGCGGCGCGGCTGGGTCTCGCGGTCGCGGAGAAGCCGGACAGTCAGGACATATGTTTCGTTCCTGCAGGATCGTATGCCGATATCGTTGGCCGGCTGCGGCCTGACGCGATGGCGCCGGGGGAGATCGTGACCCGTGACGGCACAGTGGTTGGCAGGCACGACGGTGTGGCGCTGTTCACGGTGGGGCAGAGCAAGCGGCTTGGCGCCGCGGCAATGACCGGTGGCGAGCGGCAAATGGTGCTCGCGACCGAGCCGGGGACGAGGCGGGTTGTCGTCGGACCGCGGAATGTCAGCACTTCTGAAGTGCGGCTGCGCGAAGTGAACTGGCTGGTGTCGCCGTCGGAGGCTCCGATCCGCTGCACGGTGAAGCTGCGCGCGCGGGACATGCCGCGGCCGGCTGTCGTTACGCGGTGCGAGGCGGGTGCGGTGGTAAGGCTGGACACGCCCACGTTGCCGGCGCCAGGTCAGGCCTGCGTGTTTTACGATGGCGATCGAGTACTGGGCGGTGGGTTTATCATGCGGCCGTCAAATGATCGTTTCGATGGCGAGAGGTGAAGCTACGGCGCTGCTGGTCGTCGACATGCGGATTGGAATGTTCAACGGCGAGCGAATTCCCCCATTTACCAGGGGGAGGCATTGCTCTGGTCGCGCGATTGGCACGTCGATCGACGGCCTGGTGGACCGGCTGAACCCGTTCCGCGAACGAACTTGCTTCCCTGCGGCCACCGATGGTAACCGTTTCGGCGCGGAACCTGGAGACCCCGATGAGCGGTTCGCCTTCGGAAGCTCAGCTCGAATGGACGCGGACCTTCACCGGCCTCGCGATCGATGCGCTGCCGGCCGG
>JBEKGV010000257.1:0-6408 GCA_050012615.1 Acetobacteraceae bacterium
GAAACAATACGACGCTGAAACCGTCCTTACGCCCGGTATCCGGATAATCCCACCTGCCGCCCTCGTACAGCCCGATCACCGAACGCACCCATCCTGGCCCATAAAGATCGGGCCACTGGTCGGCGAACCGCAGGTGCGCCTCAATGATACGGCCGCCGATTGTTTCAAAGTTCATCATTCCGGTATAGCCGCGCAGATGGGCACATGCCCAATCGCCACACCATGTTTCTATGTCGGGCATGTGTTCGGCGTGAATTTGCCAATGGTCGAAGGTTCCGCCAGGCGTGGTGGCTCCGGTCGTATGGCGCCACCAGCGCGGTTCGCCGTCCACGAGCGCGGCGTCGGAGGAAACATGTGCACCTGTCAGCAACGTGCACCAAAAATGGCCCGCGGTGAGCGCGGCTTTATATTCCACTTCCGATGCGATCACCTGACTGCCGGTGCCCATCCCGCGCAGGTTGGTGATCGGCTTCGAGAACACCGGGAACGACGGCGGCATCACCCCATGAGGGGCCGCATCGAGCCCCTGCGACAGCGCGACAGCCATCTTGTCATAAATCCAGCGATGCGCGGGGTACCACATCCAGGAATCCGCATCCTCGGTCGAGATCAGGACATCGTCCGGACACGGAACGTCTTCGAAATACTGCAACCGCCAGGGATCGGCCTCGCAGATGGGCATGCCTACCGTACTCCCTCAGGCCGCAGTCTTGGAGGCAGCGTCGCCAGACTTTCGGTCGTATCGAAATCGCGCAGCACCGCGTCGTCGGCCATTTCGACCTCGGCCACGGCCTCGGCGTGTTGCCCGACCAGGAAGCGGGCGCCGGAATCCCCGCTGATTTCCAGGATTTCGGGAAAGAACTTGCGATCCCAGATCATCGGATTGCCCTGCTTGCCACGAAATGTCGGCAGCACGATCGAGCGTCCCTCATCGGGATCGAAAACCGCCAGCAACCGGTCGATCATCCGGCCCGTCACCAATGGCATGTCGCCGAGGCATACGATCGCTCCGGCACATTCGGGCGGTATCTCGGCGATCCCCGCCTTCAGACTTTCCGCCAGCCCAAGAGCGTAGTCGGCAGCGTGCACGTAACGTACCGGCCGGCCACCTAAAGCGTGCTCCACCTGTTCGGCCATATGGCCGGTGACGACCAAAATGGGGCGGGCGTTGGACGACAAAACATTGTCGACCACGCGCGCGATCATCGGTTTGCCGGCCCGGTCGGTCACCAGCAGTTTGTTGTGCGGCGCCATGCGGCGAGACCGGCCCGCCGCCAGGACAAGCGCGGCGATGGTCGGTGCGCTCCTTGGCGCCGCTCCCATCCTCGGCGTCGCCGGCGCCTTTTCTCGGGGCAATGGCCGATTGTCGAATTCCTTCAACAAGCCGCCGACACCCATGCGCATGATGTCCGCACCGGTCACTTTCAATCCGGCGAACAAGCGGGTCAGGATGAAGTCGATGCCGTTCAGCTTTGGACTGCGCGCACAACCCGGCAACACCAAAGCGGGTATGTTCTTGATGCGGCCAACACAGATCAGATTCCCGGGATCGACCGGCATGCCGAAATGCACGATTTCGCCACCCGCGCGCACGATGCCGGCCGGCCCGACATCGCGGCGGTCCAGCACGGCCGAGGCACCGATCACCAGCAGCATATCGGCACCCGCCGCGAGCAATCCCTCCAGCGCCGCCGCGACCGATTCCTCGTCATGCGGGCAACGCACTGGCGGGAGCAGCGAACCGGTCAATTGCGTGATGCGCTGCTCGGTCACCGCGATCGTTTTGTCCGTGGTGGTATCTTTCAATCCTGGCAACTCGGTGGCCACCAGGCCGACGCGAAGATGCTGAAACGGGTGCATGGTCAGCGGTGAGCCATTCTGCCGCGCCAACGTTTCCGCCACGGTCAGCACGGTTCCGGGCACCGAGAAAGGAATGATCTTGATCGTCGCCACCAGGTCTTTCGGCGCGACCACGGCGTAATCGGGGAGCGTGCCGATCGTCAGCGCCTCATCGATCGAATTCAACTGATCGATCATCGCGCTGTGCACACGCAACAACCCCGGCACTTCGGCTGACAGATTGACCCGCCCAGTGGCGGCACGAGAACGAGCGATCAGCGGCGACAGCAGCGGCGTGGCGAGGCGATCGGCGGCGATGTCCTCGGGCACGTCGCCCGGTTCCAGCATCGCGCAGATCACCTCGGTGCGGCCGGCGTCGCGCAAAGCGGCGATCGCGGCGTCGTCGAGCCGAGCGCCCTTGCGAATCATCGTTTCGCCCACACGCTGACTATGGGCCATGATGCCGCCACGGGCGTGGTCCAGCGGCATAGGTCCAAACTTCATGTCGGTCCAAACTTCATGCCAGGGGAGGCGACTTCGGAGGCGACTTCGGAGTCAGCGGCGCGCCGCGACGAACGGCGATGATTTCCGCGATGATCGAGGCGGCGATTTCCGGCGCGGTCACCGCCTCGATATTCAGGCCGACCGGTCCGCGGATACGCGCCATCTCCTCGTCGGTGTGGCCCAGTTCGCGGAGGCGTTTCAGACGGGCGGCGTGTGTGCGGCGGGAGCCGAGGGCGCCGATATAAAATGCTCCCGACTTCAAGGCCCGATCCAGCGCGGGGTCGTCCAGCTTCGGATCATGCGTGAGCGTTACGACCGCGGTACGGCTATCCGGTTTGAATTCATCCATCGCCTCGTCCGGCCAGGCGGTCGAAACCGTGACATTTGGGAAACGTTCGTCCGAGGCGAACGACCGCCGCGGATCGACCACCGTCGTCGCGTATCCACACGCCCCCGAAAACTGCACCAGGGCCTGAGCGATATGCACCGCGCCGACGATCACCAGGCGTAACGGAGGATTATAGGCGTGCATGAACCAATCCACGCCGTCGATCTTGTGCGTGCCGCTCACGTCGGAGATCAGCACCTCGCGGGCGATTTCGTTCAACTGATCCGGTGCGGACGGATCGGGCAGCAGACGCTGGTCGCCGCCCGGCAGCTGCGTCGCCACCACGATCGGGCGTTTCTGCGCGCGCGCATGTTCCAGCGCGCCGAGAAGGTCTGGCGTCACGACAACTTCTCCACGAACACCTTCACTTTGCCGCCGCAGGCGAGGCCGACCTCCCAGGCCCGCTCATGCGTGACGCCGAAATCGAGCAACTGCGGCACGCCGGTTTCCAGCGTCTTCATCGCGGCGTCCGCCACCGCGCCTTCAATGCAGCCGCCGGACACCGAACCAGCCATCCGGCCCGACTTCGTCACCGCCATTTGACTGCCCGCCGGGCGAGGCGAACTGCCCCAGGTTTCCGTTACGGTCGCGAGAGCGACTTGCTCTCCGGCAGCGCGCCAGCCGGCAGCGGTGCTCAGTACGTCTTCAACATGATCGCTCATGGCAGGGTCCTTTCAGGTGTCCAGCCCCCAAGGGACTGTAATGGTCGCGGCGCTGGGCGAGACAGCAAATCGACGAGCGCGCGCAGGCTGGCGAGGTTGTGTACTGGGCGGAAATCGTCGACGTGGGGCAGCATGGCGCGGATGCCCTGTGATTTTGGCTCGAACCCCGCCCAACGCAACAGGGGATTGAGCCATATGAGGCGGCGGCACGACCGGTGCAAGCGGTCCATGTTCTCCGCCAGCCCGACCGCGCCGTCGCGATCGAGGCCATCGGTGATCAGCAGCACGATGGCGCCCTGTCCCAGCACGCGACGAGCCCAGAGCTTGTTGAAGCGATCCAGTGCCTCGCCGATGCGCGTGCCGCCGGACCAGTCGGGCACGGTGTGGGCGACCATTTGAAACGCGACCTCTGGATCGCGGGCGCGGAGCTGCCTTGTCACGTTGGTCAGGCGGGTGCCGAACAAAAACACGTGGACGCGTTCGCGGTGATTGGTGACCGCGTGCAGGAAGTGCAGCAGGATTTGCGCATAGCGGCCCATCGAACCGGAGATGTCGCACAGCACGACCAACGGCGGCGGGCGCGTCTGCCTCCGGTTGCGGGCGATGGTCAGGATCTCGCCGCCCTGGCGCAGGCTGGAACGGATGGTGCGGCGGAGATCCATGAGCGGTCCGGTCGGATCGGGCCGGACCGCCCGCGTTCGACGGAGGTCGAGCGGCAGCGTCAGGCGGCGGATTTCTTTCTTGGCGTCCTCGATTTCGGCGGCGCTCATTGCCTCGAAATCCATCGTTTGCAATCGTTCCTGATCGGAGACGGTCAGCACGGCGTCCTGGACCGGCGGCTCGTCCTCGGGCTTCGGCCTGGGCGCGTTGGGGTTGGTGAACGCCTCGGCGACGCGGCGGGCGGCGGGCGGCGGGCGTTCGGGTTGCTTCTTCTGAGCATCCAGCAGAGCCATGGCGGCGGCTTGCTCGGCGGCGGACGGATCGCGCCAGAACAAGGCAAATGCCTGGTCGAAGACGTCCTGATGTTCGTGGCGATGGATCATGACCGTGCGCAGCGCGGTGCGGGTCTCGGTTCTGGAGGCGAGATCGATCTGGGTCAGAGCGTTCTGCGCGGCGATCGCTTCGGCCGGACCGACAGGTAGGCCGGCCCGCCGCAGAAGCCGGGCGAAATGCATCACATTCGAGGAAAGAGTCGTCTCCGGCATCACGAGGTGCGGGGTGAGGGATGAACGGCGACGATCTTGGGAACTGACAAAAAGAATAATTTCACCACGAAGGCACGAAGCACACGAAGGGATTTATTATAAAAAACCTCATAATAGACAACTTCCAATTGAATCCTTCGTGTCCTTCCTGCCTTCGTGGTGAAATAATCTTGCCGTGCATCGCCCAAACGATGCCATAACAGGTCAAACGGAACGCCCAAACCACACGATCTTCGCGACTTCCCTGCCGGCATCACCCACCCGCCTGTGCTTCGTTCAGGATACGCGCAGCCTCAGCACCTCTTACTTTCGCGATATCGTCCTGATACTTCAACAACACGCCGAGCGTCTCATCGACATCTCCCGCCGTCAGCTCTGTCTTGTTCAGGTATGTCAATGCCTGAGCCCAATCGATCGTTTCCGCGACACCGGGAAGCTTGAACAGATCCTCGCCGCGCAGTTTTTGCAGAAATGCAACGACCTGGCCGGCGAGTTTATCCGGCACCTCGGGCGCCTTCGCCGCCAGAATGGCACGCTCTCGGGCAGCGTCGGGGTAGGCCACCCAGTGATACAGGCAACGGCGGCGGATGGCATCGTGTACCTCCCGAGTCCGGTTCGAGGTCAACACGACCACCGGCTTCGTCTTTGCCCGAACCGTGCCGAGTTCCGGGACGGTCACCTGAAAGTCCGCCAGCAGTTCCAGAAGGAAGGCCTCGAACGGCTCATCCGCGCGATCCAACTCGTCGATGAGCAGCACCGATGGCGGCAAGTCTGGGTCGATCGCCGACAGCAACGGACGAGCCAGCAAATATTTCCTCGTATAAATGTCAGAGTACAGCTCGTCGCGATCGGTCTGGCCAGCGGCTTCCGCGAGCCGGATCTCCATAAGCTGCCGCGCGTGGTCCCATTCATAGGCGGCAGCCGACAAATCCATGCCGTCGTAGCACTGCAGGCGCACCAGGCGCCGGTTCAGGCCCGCCGCCAGCACTTTGGCGATTTCTGTCTTGCCGGTGCCAGGTTCGCCCTCCAGGAACAGCGGACGCTGCATCGCAAGCGCCAAATGAATCGTCGTCGCCAGTTCCAGATCGGCGATATAGCCCTGGGCCGCCAAAAGCTGAGCGGTTTCCGAGACCGTGGCCGGCAGTGCCGCCACTAGAGCATGCTCGCCAGAACGAGCAGCACCATCACCACGAACACGGCGATGCCGATCCAGCCCATAACCGGCAGACCCAGCGGCTCTCGAGGCATCAGCGCGAGCGGACTGACAGCCGCCGGCTGGGGCATCACTTCGGCGGGTGCGGAGGCAACAGCTTCGGCATACTCTGGTGCGCCGAATTTCTGCACCTCGTCCGAGAATTTCGTGAAGAACTGCTCGGCCATTTGCTTGGCTGTCGCGTCGATCAGCCGGGCCCCCAGTTGCGCCAGTTTGCCGCCCACCTGAGCGTTGACTTCATATTTCAGCAGCGTGGCCCCCAGGCCATTGGTATCGTCGTCGGTGAGAAGCACCTTGGCGCCGCCTTTGGCGAAACCGGCGACACCGCCTTGGCCCTCGCCGGTGATCGTGTAGCCGTTGGGTGGATCGATGTCGGAGAGTGTCACCGCGCCGTTGAACCGGGCCGAGATAGGTCCGACCTTGACGGTGGCGACCGCCTTCATCTGGTTCTCGCCCGTTTTCTCCAGGCTTTGGCAGCCCGGAATACTGGCCTGAAGAGTCGCTGTATCATTCAAAGCCTCCCAGACCACCTGGCGTGGCGCCGGTATGCGCCTCTCACCCGTCATATCCATCGAAATCAGCCCCTGTCCGTTACAG
>JBEKGV010000258.1:0-6406 GCA_050012615.1 Acetobacteraceae bacterium
TTCACAACCAGTTACACATACACAAAAAACTGCAAAAATACAACACAATTTCAATTGGTTGTGCAGTAGCAGTGTAGTCTCATAACCTGAAGGTCACAGGTTCAAATCCTGTCCCCGCAACCAGATTTTTCAATGACTTAGCTTCCATTATAGCGATCACAAAACGCAACGAAGCCGTGGCACGACACTGGCACAAAACGCTTGCCACCGGGCACAAGCCCAGTTTTGGATTGCACCGGCACCAACAACCGTTCCAGTGGCGACCTCACATGCGATCCTGGGCGGCAAGGTCCATCTCTATCGTAAGCGATGCTCCGCCACCCTTTGGTATTGCCGACGGTTCAGGGCGTCGGTTGCGGGATCCAGTGCCACGGCATCAATTCGTCGATGCGCTTCTGTGGCCATCCGTTCACGAGGCGTGTGAGCAGGTCGGTAAAATAGATTTGCGGATTGACGTTGTTGAGCTTGCAGGTCTCGATGAGCGACGCCAGGCAGGCCCAGTTTTCCCCACCCTCATCGCTGCCCGCGAACAGACTGTTCTTTCTTGACAGAGCGACCGGGCGCATGGCGCGCTCGACGCTGTTGGTGTCAAGCTCGATGCGTCCGTCTTCGAGGAAGCGTTCCAGCCCATCCCAATGGTTGAGCGCGTAACGGATTGCCTCCGCGGTCGGACCGCGCGCGGGCAGTTTCGCGATCTGGGCTTCGAACCAGACGCGCAGGTCCGCGACCAGCGGTTTGCTCTCGACCTGGCGCAGGGCCAGCCTTTCAACGGCGGTCTTGCCGCGAACCTGTTCCTCGATCTCATACAGCGCGGCGATGCGCTCCAGCGTCTCGACCGCGATCGGCGCCTTCGATTTCGCCAGATCGTAAAAACCACGGCGCACATGGCTCCAGCAAAAAGCCAGCGTTATGGATGAGTCGGTGGACCTGGGCCCCGCGACTTTCTTGTAGGCCGCATATCCATCACACTGCAGGATCCCTCGGTAACCGCCGAGCAGCGCATTGGCGTGAGCATGCCCTCGACCCGGCGCGTAATTATAAACCACCGCCGGTGGGTCGTTGCCGCCCCATGGCCGATCGTCACGGGCGATCGCCCAGAAGTAGCCCTGTTTGGTTTTCCCACGGCCTGGGTCAAGCACCGGGACGACGGTCTCGTCGGCGAATATCCGTGTCGAGGCCAGCATCATCTCGCGCAGCCGCGTCACCACCGGGGCAACCTCGGCCGCCGCGTAGCCCATCCAGAACGATAAAGTGGAACGATCGATGATGACGCCCTGTCGCGCCATGATCTGAGCCAGACGATAAAGTGGCTGATGATCGGCATAACGTGACACCGCCACATGCGCGACCAGCGCCTCGGTCGGAATGCCACCTTCGATCAGGCGCGCCGGTGCCGGCGCCTGCACCACGGTGCCCGGGCAGGCCCGGCAGGCGAGCTTCGGACGTTTGGTCACGATCACCCGGAACTGCGCCGGAATTACATCCAGCCGTTCCGATGTGTCTTCGCCGATCACCGTCATCGGCGCCCGGCAGCAGGGGCACGCTGTGTCCTCGGGCTCCAGGATCACCTCAATGCGCGGCAGGTGGGCCGGCAGTGCGCCGCGGTTGGCACGCCGTTTGGCCGCGTTGTCCTTGCGCAGTTCGGGATCCTGTTTCTCCGCCTCCGCCTCTTCTTTGGCGATCGCCTGCTCGAGGGCTTCCAGGCCCAGTTGCAACTGTTCTTCCGGCAGACGTTCGGACCTGGCCCCGAACTGCATCCGCGTCAGTTTCAGCAGCAGATGGCGCAGGCGGTCATTCTGTGCCTGTAAGATGTCCCGCTCGGTGACCGCGGCGTCACGTTCGGCGATCGTCGCATCGCGCTCGGCGAATGTCGCCAATATGAGTGCGCGCAATGCCTCGGCATCCTGAGGCAGGCTCTGCATGTTATCTGAAAGGGAATCGGTCACGTGCGAATCCTACACCGCGACCGTCGGAGTTGGAATCGTCTTTATCGTTTGAACGCGCGTCCAATCGAGACCATCAAACAGCGCCGCGAATTCAACAGGTGAAAGTTTCATCACGCCGTCCATGATCGGCGGCCAGCGGAACGATCCCTGTTGCAATTGCTTCCAGATCAGCACGAGGCCACTGGTGTCCCAGACCAGTATCTTCACGCGGTCGCCGCGCTTGCAGCGCCAGACGATAACCGCGCCGGAGAACGGGTTCTCGGCGAGCACTTCCTGCGCCAACGCGGCGAGGCCATGCGCGCCCTTGCGAAAATCCACGGGCCGTGTGGCCAACAGAATGCGTGCGCCGGCGGGGACACTGATCATGCACGCGATGCCGATGCGCGAACCGCCCGTAGCACCGCGGTCAATTGCGCGGCGTCGTCCATGCCGGACCCGACCCGCACCACGGCACCGGCGAGCCTGATCTCGATCGTCGGCGCCGTCGCTTCCGCATGTGGAACCGTCTCGAGCGGAACGGGACCGCTGACAATCGGAACAAAACCAGGTGACACGGATCCTGTCGTCTTCGTGGAGCGCGCCGGCACACCACGACGCGCGGCGCGGCGCCAGCCGAACACCTGCTGCGAACAGAGCTGCCAGCGACGAGCAACCTCGGCGACCCGCGCTCCTGGTTCCAGTGACTCCGCGACAATCCGGGCCTTCTGGTCCAGCGACCAACGGCGGCGACGGCCCGGTCCCGTCAGAACCTCGATACGTCGAAAGGTACCCTTCGCGTCGTCGTTAGCGTCAAACATAAAGATAGCTCGAAGCCCGTTGCCTCAGCCAAAGGAACCACGTCCGGGGAGTGGATTAAACAAGGGCGTCGGAGCTCCGCTTACGGTGAACACGTGAAGCTGGGATGGTTCGAGCATGGGAGTTCGGGGTCCTTGTTGGTTCCTGGTTTGTTCTAACCATAACTAACAGGATGCTACGCTTGGCACACCTGTCAGCGTGGTTCTAACTAACATGCACGCTAATTAGGCTAACAAAAAATCCGCGCCAAGGGAAAACTCAGTCGGAGTGTATTTCCCATACCCAGAGATAGGCGCTAATCCGGTGGCGCAACTATGTTGGGGAACCCGACGTGGGGTATTTCATCGGCGCGGCGCAACTGGGCGTCGGGGTCATTGCAAGTTACATGATCCTCCAGACCATCAATGGCCTGTGGAACGCCAATGTCGGAACTGCGGCTCAGGAATATGGGCATGACAGGCACCTCATCAGGGCTATTGAATGGTCGCGACGGTTCATGACCGCAGGGTGGCCAAAGGTTAAACGCCAATGGTGGGTCTGGTTGGCTTTTGGCTTGTGTCTGGGTGTAGGGATCGTGCCTGGCGTACTTTCGACCGTTGGATCGGTCTTCACGACAGGACGTGTTGCTATTTCCTCCCCTTCTCCCGCGCCAGTCTCCGCGCCCCCGAACAAGCAAGCGCCATATCGATCCAATTCGGAAAAAGCGGAACTAAGTGAGGCCTTGCATTCCTTTTCGGCCCTTATCGTAGATAAAGCATATACGTCAATGAACGGCGAGATAGAATTCGGAAATATTTCGTCCTCTCAAAGATTGATGCTAAAACAAACTGGCCATATTGACATGAGCGCCATAACTTCTGGCATAAATGTCATGCAGAAGAATATAGACGCGTATGAGGCTGCATTTAAGGAGTTAGATCTTAAATTCTTATTATATAGGAACGAGTTCAACTCAGTGCTTGCGGGAGGGGACAGGGGGCTGATTTACGAGTTCCAGAAATCACTTAAGAATATTGAAATCGGGGTGCCCGCTATCAAAACAGCTATCGATCGCCAAGACCAAGATCAGGCTGGCATGATTATGGACGCTATGGCACCGGCCATCCAAGAGCTCGAAAGGAGTTGGCACCCACTTACGCTATGGTTTAGCGAGACCCGTAAGCGCAGTGCTGACCTGAAGGCTTCGCTGTGACGGGTTAAGCCGGCTTTCTCTTTGTCTCAGGTTTGCCCGAGGGTTTCACGACCCGCTCAACTGCCCGGTCCATGGTATCCGGGCCTTCGCCTCAACCTGTTTCGCTGTTTGAACAAAGCGCCGGTACTGCGCGGGGGTCATCGGATTTGCAGGTCGAAATCGTTTAGCGGATCATAGCAAATCAGTCACCATCCGGCGTCTTTGTGCTGCCGCCGGTTAATGAAGGGAGATATGGGTCATGTTCCCCTGGTTGTCCGGTTGGCAATGAATCGGAAATCTCTGTCATCAGGTCAGAAACGAACCATAGATCGTTGGAAAATCTTATCCTTCGTTCCCTCGTAAGATCGGACTTTGCTAGCTCGAATTCGAGTATGGCAGTCAAGTGAGCCAGTGCGGCCACGGCGACACGGGAGATGATCGGTGCCGGATTCGCCTGATCCGCCGATGCCCAGAGATTACGGTACTCCGCCTCGGGAAACCTTTCGAAGGCCTCACTGATATATCTCCGCGCTTTTGGCGATAGGTTCAGCATGGTGCCCCACGATAGTTCATACGAACAAGCCGTTCATCGACGCGAGCGCGCTTATATACTCGGAAAGCAGCATATGGTGAAGCGGTTCCCAGGAGACATGGTTTCGACTGTCTCGGACAGCAGTCAGCAAAGGGTGGATTGGCGACCCTGCGCGTAGTTGCCACCATCTGTCATTAGGGTTTCGGAGCGTATGAGGCCGCAGTCGGGTTGAAGCCCCTCCGGTGTTGGCCAGTACCCAGTCGGTATTGTTCCAGTTGACGACCGTCACATCAAGGCCCGGGCGGATGAGATCGAGGCCCGCGCCGTTTTGGTCGCCGATTCGGTAAACATCCCACGGGATTGTCGCCATTCTTATTCAATTTTTGCACTGATTCTGGCAAAATTTCTAGCGATGTTTCTGTCTCTCGAACCGTCACACCGGATCGAGCAACGCCGCCGCGTCGTTCCGCACATTATTGACCGTCGTGGCCACGCGCCAGGCGCGAAACCCGGAGTCGGACGGCCGGATGAGACTTGCCGGGTCCCCAACGTCGGCGCCGGTTTTTTCGCCGAGCCAGAGCGGCCAGTCCGGCTCCTCCAGAACGACTGGCATCCGCTCATGCAAGGGACGGAGCGCATCGTTGGCGGAGGTGGTAACGATCGTGAAGCTGCGGATGATGGACCCGTCCGCCCCGCGCCAGCCCTCCCACAGCCCGGCGAAGACGAGGCATGCCGCGTCGGCTCGGGCGATGGCCCAGGGGAGTTTGCCTTCGGGTGTTGTTTGCCATTCATAGAAGGCGTCGGCGGGCACGAGGCAGCGGCGGCGGACGAAGGCATCGCGAAACATCGGCGTGCTGGCGATGGTTTCGCCCCGGGCGTTGATCGGCTGACGGGTGGTTTTCGGGTCCTTGACCCAGTGCGGCACGAGGCCCCAGCGCAGCAGGCCGAGGTGACGTTCGCCGGTCTCGGGATGCAGGCGGACGACAGGCGCGTCCTTGGTCGGCGCCATGTTCCAGGTGCCGGCCCAATTGGGGATGGGTCCCATGGTCTGAAACAGGGCTGCGATGGATTCAGCAGGAAGGATGGCCGCGTAACGTCCGCACATGGCGACGATTGTAAGCAGGATTTGTGTCTGGCGGAATGGCGGCGTCCACGATTATACAAGACCGTGCACTGGAGCGGTTGCCATGAGCGATCAACCCGAGAGCATCATGCTCGTCTACCTTCGCCGCCTCGACGGGAAGATGGACCGGCTTGCCGAGAGCGTGATTGATCTGTCCGGCCGAGTGACTTCGCTGGAAGGCCAGGTCGCTTTGCTGCATGGCGATTTCGCCGGGCAATCAGCGCGCATGGATCGCATCGAAAACCGACTGGAATGCATCGAGCGACGCCTCGACCTTGTTGACACGCCGTAAGCGTTTTGAGTGCGTCCTGGCGCGCGACGGCACTGATCGTATTTCGCCAACGCCGTGATGTCGGCACCGCTTTTTCCCCATGGCCGGGCGGCGGTCACCCCTATAACATCCCGTCATCCGCCTCCCCCGACTTGTTTGGGGGACCTGTCGCGGCATCCTGCTATTCCAAATACCAGACGATTATCATATCGTTCTTGAATCCATAAAATTTTGACTATCACCTAAAGGCAATCAATATGCCAGGTACCAACAAAGAAATCTTAGTGCCTTAGGGTCCGTCCGGAATACTCTCATCGAAAAATGAGGATAATTCCCCTTTGGTATGGCTCCGGATCGGATCATTGAGGTGGCCCCCAGAAATTGGACAGGTAGCTAAGAGAGAGTCTTCCCTGGGAGCGGCCGGACGGCCGAGGGTGAGACATGGTCAATACTCGGAAGAAGCACGGTCCTGAGTTCAAGGCGAAGGTCGCGTTGGCGGCGGTTCGGGAGGAAGGCACGATCGCCGAGCTGTCGAGCAGGTTTGGTGTGCACGCCAGTCAGATTCATG
>JBEKGV010000259.1:0-6381 GCA_050012615.1 Acetobacteraceae bacterium
GCTTTCTCGATCGTGTAGCGCATCGCGCGATCGTTCACGACGTAACCAAACCCCCAGTTGCCGTCGATCACCGTCGTGGTCGGCGTCTCCTGTTTGATTTCCCACGGCGCGCCCGGGACGATATGGCCCGCCTTGATGCGATCGATGTATTGCGGAATCAGAATAATTCCATGCGAATCATGCCCCACGAGGTTCGCGCCGACATTGTAACGGGCAACGATTTCCGCCTCCTCGGCCGAGGCGCCGGCGGCGACAAGCAGCCCGATTTCGATCTCGGTCAGGCGTTCGGCGGTGATGTTCGGCATGGTTCCACTCCCTCTCCAGGCTCGCCGCAAGGCTACGCCATTCGGGCCGCTCTGGCCAAGCTGGGCCTGGCTCGATAGGATGCGCCGGGAAACTCAAATGAGGAGCGGGCCATGGCGAAGTCAAACATCTACGCTGGCGTTGCAGGATATGTCGGCCGCGCCGACCAGGTCGGTCAGGTTGGCGTGTTCAGCCGCACGGCGGGATCGGAGGTGTGGACACACCCGATCAGCGAGCACGAAACCTATGCCGTGCACGTGCATCCCACCGATCCGAATGTCGTGTTCGCCGGCACCAAGGATGGCGTGTATCGCAGCACCGACAAGGGCAAAACGTTCCAGCGGACAAACTTTCCTGGCGCCCGGCAGATCTGGTCGTTCCTCGTGGACTCGCAAAATCCGAAATTGGTCTACGCGGGCGGCTCGCCGATCTCGATCTATCGCAGCGAGGATACCGGCGAGACCTGGAAAGAAATGCCGGACCCCGGAATGCCCGACCGCGCGGTGATGCCGTTCGCCTGCCGCGTCATGCGGATGGCGCAACATCCGAACAAGCCAGGCACGATCTTCGCCGCGCTGGAAGTGAACGGGGTGATGCGCACCGACAATTACGGCGAGAGCTGGATCGATCGCAGCGCCGATCTGTTGCGCCTCGCGGAGAAACCGAATCTGAAAAGCAAGATCGTCAGCAACACCTATAACGAGGGTATGCTCGACGGGCACGCGATCGCCATCAATCCCGCCGATCCCGATGGGGTCATTTTCGCGGCTCGGATGGGCTTGTTCCAGACCCATGATGGCGGCGAGACCTGGCAGGACATGGAAGTAGGACGGTTCTCGCCCACGACCTACGGCCGCGACATCAAGGTGGGCGCCGACGGCAAAACACTCTATGCCGCGCTGAGTGTGGCCGCCGCGAGCAAGGATGGCGGTGTCTACAGCAGCACCGACAAAGGCCAGACCTGGAGCCGCTACGACCGGGTTCAGGTGCACGGCACGATCATGTCGGTGGCGCCGCACGCCAAAGATCCAAACCGCATGGCGATCGGCGCTCGTTATGAAGGCGAGATTTATGGCACCGAGGATGGTGGCGCGACATGGGAGGCGTTGCCTCTGCCCGCCGGCGTGAAAGACATTTATTCGCTCGCCGTATCTTAAGTCCGGCCGGGTAGGCGGTTTCCTCAGGAGATCGCCTACCCCATCGACGCCCACGCCAAAAACACCACGAACCCCGCGATCGCGAGGCTGGCGTGCGTCGCGATCACCGCTCCGCCGGCGGCAAGCGACCTGCGGTGCGAGATCGAAATGAACGGTCCAAGTACCAGCGCGATCCCGAAGAACACGGATGCAACAATACCGAACGAGCCCACACCCATCGCGTCACCCCGGCGCGGGCCTTGCAGCGCAACCAACAAAAAACCAAATCCGGCCGCCGCGACAAGCCCGTGTAGAATCGCCAAAATCGGCTTTCGCCCGCCGGTGCCACGAAGATACAGCACCGCCAGGACCGCGCCCGACGTCACCGCCACCGTCAGCGCGAAGGCGGACGCCTTGATTATGCCAGCACACCCAAGGTGCGAAGCCGGGCGATATCGTCCCCGCCATAGCCGGCCTCGCGCAGGACGGCCTCGCTGTGTTGTCCGACCGCGGGTGCCCTTTGGGCAGGTACTTTGTCGACACCATCGATATGGAACGGCGACGATACGGTAAGCTCCGCACCGTCCGCGAACGGGACCAAAGCGCCGCAGTCGCGCATTTGCTGGTCGTCGAGAACTTCATTGACCGTGCCGACAATTCCGAACGTCACGCCGACCCCGTCCAGGATCTTACGCCAGTCATCCAGATCGCGCTTCGCGAACTCCTCATCCAGGATCCGCACCAGTTCGCTCGCGTATTGTTTGCGTGACTCGTTGGTGGCGAACCGCGGGTCGCCGGTTAAATCCTCCCTGCCGATGGCCGACAGGAAGCCGCGCAATTGCCGCTGTTCATTGAACAACGCCATGATGAACCAGCGGCCATCTCGTGTCTCATAGTGGTTCGCCAGAGCGTTCGGCGCTTCATGGCGCGTCGGCCGGTGCGGCACGTGCTCGCCGAACAACCGGGTCTGCACGGCGCAACCATTGGCCCAAAGCCCGTTCTGCAGCAGCGACGAGCGAACCACGCCGCCCAGTCCGGTCTTTTCCCGCCGGTAGAGCGCCGTGACGATGGCGGCATAGAGACCAGTGGCGCTGGGGTGATCGCCCATGCCGGGCATCGAGCGTGCCGGCGGCGTGTCGGACTCGGCACGCACCTGGTCCATCAGGCCAGTGCGAGCCCAATACGCGGTCGAATCGAACCCGGTCTTCGCCGCTTCCTCTCCCGCTTCGCCATAGGCGGTGAACGACGCGTAAATCAGCCGCGGGTTCAGCGGCAGCAGATGCGCCGGCGACAAACACAACCTGTCACGCACGGGCAACGGAAAGTTGGTGACGAACACGTCGGCTGACGCCACGAGTTTATGCAGTGCCGCGATCCCATCCTCGTGCTTCAGATCGATCGCCAGGCTGCGTTTGTTGCGCGACGTCAACTGCCAGTAATAATCGACGTCGCGGCCCGGAATTGGCCCCCTGCTCCGCCACGGATCGCCAACGCCCGGCGGTTCGATCTTGATCACGTCCGCGCCGAAGTCCGACATGATCGTCGCGGCGGCGGGACCGGCGATCCAACTCGCGCAGTCGATCACCTTGAGGCCGCTGAACAGGCTTTCCGTCATCATGGATCCTGGTTGCTGAAAATGATCGTTCCGGATGCGGCGAACATGCCGCCTACCCCGTGACATACCGAGATTTTCGCGTCGGGCACCTGCGCCGGTGCGATCCCACGCATCTGCCGCACGCTCTCCTGCAACGCGTACATCCCGTACATGCCTGAGTGCATGTAGGACAGTCCGCCGCCATTGGTGTTCAACGGCAGACTTCCGCCTGGCGCCGTATTGCGCTCGGCGATGAAGGCGGCGGCCTCACCCCGCGGCAGGAAGCCCAGATCCTCCAGTCCATAAATCGGCAAGTGAGCGAACGCGTCGTAAATCATCAGATGGTCCACATCGCGCACGTTGATCCCGGCTTGCTGAAACGCCGTCGGACCCGCGACACGGAACGCGCGAGACGAGGTAAAATCCTCCATCTGACTGACCATCGGCGTTTCCGCGCTCTCGCCCGTGCCCAGAATATAAACCGGCTTCGTCTTGAAATCCTGCGCCCGCTCGGCCGAGGTCAGGATCAACGCGCCGCCGCCATCCGTCACAAGGCAGCACATCAGCAACCGGAACGGCCACGCGATCATGCGGCTGTTCAGCACATCCTCGGTCGATATCGGAGTTTTGAACGTCGCCCTCGGATTCTTCGCCGCCCATTCCCTTTGCACCACGCATACCTGGGCGATCTGCTCCTCGGTCACCCCATAAGTCTTCATATATCGGAGCACCGGTATGGTAAACATGCTCGGCGGGCCCATTGGGCCGTAGGGCTGCTCGAACTGCCCGTTCAACGACTGCGGCGGCACCGGCCGCGCCGGATTGCCGATCCGGGACCGCCCGCTTTCCCCATGCGTGATCAGGATCGTCTTCGCAAGGCCGGCTTCGATCGCCGCCGCGGCGTGACGCACATGGATCATGAATGAACAGCCACCGACCGCGGTGCCGTCGATCCAGGTAGGCGTGATGCCCAGATAGTGCGCCAGCATCACGGGCGTTTCGGTCGCGGCACAGGCAATGCCGTCGATGTCCTTCGGCCGCAATCCGCAATCCGCCATCGCGTTCAGCGCGGCGTCCGCATGCAGGCCGATTTGTGACAGATCGGGAATGACACCCAGGTTGGTCGTTTCGGCGGCGCCGACGACGGTAACGGCATTTCTGCGCATGAGCTTAACCCTTCGCCGAAGCAGCGGGACGGAACAAGGGCAACGTGATGGTGTCGTTCTGTCTTTCGAACACCACCTCCAGTTCCATGTCCAAAACCAACGCTTCCGGGGTTTGTTCGCATTCGACGATGTTGCTCATCATGCGCGGCCCCTCGGCGAGTTGAACGACCGCGATCGCGTAAGGTGGTTTAAAGCCAGGCACCGGGCGATGATGGATCACATAGCTCCACAGCACCGCCCGTCCCGACGCCTTGAACCAACTGACCTTCCGGGACGCGCAGGCCGGGCAAAACGGCCGTGGCGGGAAGTAGTTCTTGCCACAGGCATCGCAGCGCTGCAGGCGCAACTCCCCGGCGTTCGTGCCGTCCCAGAAACCTTGCGTTTCAGGCGTCGGCACCGGCAAGGCACGTCCTGGTTCAGCCATTTGTCTCGTCCCCCAAGCAATCAGACAGCGCGGCGGCCGGCGATATAGGCGACGCCTTGCGCGCCGGCGTTTTCGGCATGCATCTCGCCCGCCGAGACCACACAACTGTCGCCAACACCGAACGTTTCCGCGCGGCCGTCACGGGTGATGGTGATTTCGCCACCGATCACCATCACCCTCGCATGCCAATCGTGCGTGTGATCGGAGTTGACCTGACCAGCCCGCATGCCGCCGTAGAATATGTCGAAGCCTTCGTGCTTCAGCTCGGCTTCGAATTCACTCTGGTTCATCATAAATCTCCATTTATTGACGGTTCGCCGGTTTGCGCCGGCCCGCGACATAAGTCGCTCCAGCATCACCGGCGGTTTCCGAATGCCGGCAGCCCGAATGCAACTCAAAAAATTCTCCGGTCTGGAACGTGCGCGTCCCGGTGTCCTCGCGGTCGACGGTCATCGCACCGTCGACAACCAGCACCCGCGCGTCGAACGGATGCACGTGCTCGGGGTTCACCGCATGCGGCTGCATCGAAATCGAGACGATCTCAAAGCCGTCACGGCTGAGCTCGCCCTCGAACGTGGCGCGATCCATGGCATTTATCTCCTCAAAGCCCGCGCCAGGTTAACTGACCAGCACCGCCTTGCCAATGACCGCGCGGTCGATCACCGCCTGCAACGCCTCCTTCGCCTGATCGAGGCGGAACCGGTGGGAAATGCGCGGCTTCAGTTTGCCCTCCGCCGCGAGTTTCGTCAGTGCCTGCATGTTGGCGAGCGCCAGCGCCGGGTTCGCTTCGTTCAGCCCGCCGATCCGCACGCCAACCGCGTCGATGCCTTTGATGAGCAGATAATTGCTGCGGATATTGGTCGGACCACCGCCCAAAAAGCCAAGGATCAGCAGCCGCCCGCACCAGGCGAGGCAGCGTAACGATTCATCCGCCACATTCGCGCCGATCGGGTCGTAAACGATATCGACGCCGCGGCCGCCGGTGAGTTCCTTCACCTTGTCAACGAATCCGCCGCTGTATTCGATGGCATGATCGGCGCCCTCCTCCAGGCACGCCCGATGTTTCGCCTCTCCGCTCGCGGTCGCGATCACTTTGGCGCCGAACAATTTCGCGACCTGAATCGCGGCGATGCCAATCCCGCCGGCGGCGCCGTGCACCAGCACCCATTCGCCTTCCTTCAGGCGGCCGCGCTGCAGCAAAGCGTGGTACGCGGTCGCATAGGCGCCGCGGAAAACGCCCGCCGCCTCCAGGGACATTCCATCCGGCACCAGGTCGCATAACGACGCTTTGGCATTGCCCAGTTCGGCACAGGCGCCAAGGGTGTGGCGCGACATGACGCGGTCGCCGATTTTGAACGCGGTGACATCGGGGCCGACGGCGACGACTTCGCCGGCCGCCTCACCGCCCGGAATGAACGGGGGTTCGGGCCGGAACTGGTATTTCCCCGCCAGCATCAGCACGTCGACATACTGCACGCCGCGCGCCCTGATCCTGACCTGAATTTCCCCCGGACCCGGAGGCGGGGGATCCGGGAGATCGCGCCAGGCCAGGACCTCCGGGCCGCCAAACGCTTCACAAACCATCCCCTTCATCGGTGTTCTCCCGGCTACGGCCAACAACAATTCAAACGCGTCAAAGCTTATCCTGGAATGCGCGCAAGGCGAATTCGCGGGCATCGGGAACCCGGTCAGCCTCCGGGCATTCCCATTGACCAACGTCAATCACGGGGTCAACATAATATAAATCGCCTATATTCC
>JBEKGV010000260.1:0-7837 GCA_050012615.1 Acetobacteraceae bacterium
GTGTCTTCCGCCGAAACGTTGTTTGTCCGTCGTGCGTTCGTTTACCTCGCGGCGGACAATGTCGGCATGGTCCGGCTTGGTCAGCAGGACGGCCTTCCTGGCCTGTTCGACTATGCCGGCACGTTCACCATCGGAGGCTGGGACGGCGGCATCGGCAACCTGAACAACGCCGGCTTTCAGGCGGTCACCCCGAACCAATACCTGATCTCGTGGCCGTTCCTGTCCGGCAACGGCGTTGAATACGGCGACAACAAGGTCGTCTTCCTGACCCCACAATTCTTCGGGTTCGACTTCGGCGTCGAGTATGGCCCGAGCCAGGGCAACGCGTTCACCAACTCCTCGACGTCGTCGCCGTACCAGGTTGGCCCTTGTAATACCGCGAGCGCGAACTGCGTTACCGTGACCAGCGGCACCGACTCGAGCAGGTGGATCAACCGCTTCGGTGCGGGCGGGCGGTATACCGGCACATTTGCCGGCGTCACGCTGCAGGGTTACGGCATTTGGATCACCTCTGGAAAGGCGAACATCGCGGGCGGGGGCACTCAGGCCAGTCCTGCGAACCTCGCCGCGAACCCGGCGGTCGCCGGGCTCGCCGGCGGTGGCACGGCCTCAGGCAGCCTGAAATACGACGGCCAGAGCATGTTCAACGGCGGTCTTGCCATCACCTACGCGGGTGTCACACTGAACGCCGACACGACGCTCGGCCGGACCGATGGATCCAATGCGCTCGATCCGTCGGGCGGCGCGCCAATGGCGGCCGAACTGGTCGGGCTCAGCTATGCATTTGGTCCGTTCTCGATCGGTGCGGACGCGGCCGTCATCGACTCTCAGGGCAGCGCGGAGCTGGTGCGTACGTCGCAGCGTCATGAGTTCGCGTTCGCCGTGGGCGGCGCTTACAAGCTCGCCCCCGGACTCAATCTCGCCCTGGAGTATCAGTACGAGCAGAAGCATCAGGGCGCATACAATTTCAACACCGGCGCCAACGGCGTTGCCTCCGGCAACAACATCCATGGCCAGGGTCTGACCCTCGCGACCATCGTCAACTGGTAAGCCTGGCGCCGGTTCGAGTCCCACAGGACGGCGGGGGAAACCCCGCCGTCTTTTTTGTGACCTTGCGCGTCACCTGGCGCGGGCTAAATAGGGGTTCCACGGCCTCCGAGCCCTCTGACAGGTGATCCATGGCGACGCCATCCCCGCGAACGGTCCGCTCCCTGGCGTTACTGCTGACCACTGCTCTGATGCTGTCGGCATGCGCTTATGCCAGGCCGAACCCGACGCCGCCTTACTTCACGGGCCAGTATGGTCCTGGCGATCCGACCGTCAACCGAGTTGGAGGTCCTGAGGGGTTGTCGCTGACATTCGATACCAACCCGAACGGTGTCGAACCATCAGGCCCGGAGTTCGGCGTCAACCCGTTCCTGTGGCGCGGCGCGCTGGACACTCTCAGTTCGTTGCCGTTGACCTCGGCGGAGCCGCTTGGCGGCATCATCATTACTGATTGGTACAGCCAGCCGGGTGACCCGGGTGAACGGTTCAAGACGACGGCCTACATGGAAGGCCCGGAATTGCACGGAAGCGCCGTCCGGGTCACGGTGTTCCGTCAGGTGAACCGGGGCGGCAGATGGGTCGATGTGGCCGCGAACCCGGCCATGCAGACTGAACTGCAAAACAGAATACTCGAACGCACCCGCCAGCTGTGGCAACAGGCGACCGGCCAGGGTTGACGGCTCAGGATGTGTGGTCCAGCGCGGAACGCGGCAAGGTAGGAAATCGTCCGCGTTCCTCCCGCTTGGCGATGGTCGCCGCCCGGAGTAGAACTCTGCCCCCTGACTGGTAACCAAAACTGCGCAAGCCAATGCGTCGTGGTTGGAGCACCAGAGAGTGGAAGGGGGTCGCCACTGTCTGACATGCGTTCGCCCAGATCGGTCGATACCTACCTCGTTGGACTGATCATCGCGGTATTGCTGCCTCTGTTGGGCTTCAGCTGCTTTTTGGTCATCCGCTCCGCCGAGCACGAACAGGATGCGATCGCGGCATCGGCGCGCGACCGCACGCGCATGGCGGCGGCTGCGATTGAGGGTGAGATTGGCTCGCTGCGTGCGCGCCTGTTCCTGCTGGCCGGGGGGCTCAGCCTGGAAACCAGCGATTTGAATGAGTTTCAGACCCAGGCCAAAGATGCGTTCGGCGATATGACGGTCGTACTGAGCAACGCCGAAGGCCAGGAAATCGTGAACACCAGCATTCCATATGGCGAACCGTTGCCGAACAATCCTGACGAGACCACGATTCACCTCGTCGCCGAGAGCCTGCAGCCGCGCATCGCCGATATGTCGCTGGATCCCATCACTCATCGTCCCGCCGTCACGATCAATGTGCCGGTGAGCCGTGACAGCCGGCTGGTTTACGTTCTGTCACTGGACATTTCCACGACGCTGCCAAGCATATTGAATTCGCTCGACCTGCCCGAGGGGTGGGTCGCGACCATCTTCGACCGGCAGTACCAACTGATTGGCCGCAGCCGAAACCCTGATCGCTTCATCGGCACCATGGCAAGGCCGGAATTCCGCGAGCGCACGCGAACCGAGGAAAACGGCTGGATTCCCGGAGTAAATTTTGAAGGCGTGCCGGTGTTCGTTGCTTTCGCGCACACCGGGCTCGGCGGCTGGACAATCAATGTCGGTGTCCCTCAGCACATCCTTTTGGCACCGGTCCGTCAGTCGACGCGGACCCTGATTTGGCTCGGTGGGGCCACCGTGGCGCTTGCCATCATTCTGGCGGTCATCATCGGACGGCGAATCGCCCGGCCAGTCATCGGTCTGGTGCCGATGGCCGAGGCCGTTGGCCGCGGCGAGCCGGTCACTCCGCGCTCGACCGGCCTGACTGAAGCGAATGTGGTGGCTCGATCTCTGTTCGATGCCGGCGAGCGGCTGCGGCAGGCCGCGACCGAGCGCGAGGCGGCCTCGGAGGTGATAAGGCAAAGCGAGCAAAGGTATCGCGCGGTCGCGGAGGACCTTGCCAGGGTCGATGAGGAGCGCAACGCGCTTTTGACTCGAGTTGTTGTGGCCCAGGAAAACGAGCGGAAGCGGATCGCGCGCGAACTGCACGACAGTTTGGCACAGTATCTGACCGCGCTCCGCCTGAAGCTCGATACGGTCGGCGAGGCTGGCGCGCCGAGGCGGGGTGTATTGAATGAGTTGCGATCGCTGATCGCCGAGCTTGGCCGCGCGGTCAACCGCATGGCGTGGGAGCTGCGGCCGGTGGCGCTGGATGAACTGGGCCTCCACACGGCGGTCGACCACTATCTCGAGGAATGGGCCGAGATGTCGCACCTGCAGGTCGACGTCGAGATCGATCTCGGCGGTCGCGCTCTGCCGCCGGCGGTCGAAGCCACGCTGTTCCGCGTGTTGCAGGAGGCGACCACGAATGTTTTGCGGCACGCTGATGCGACCCGGGTTGGCGTTATCCTGGAGGCCAGCGACGAGGTCGTGCGGCTGATCGTCGAGGACAACGGCAAAGGCTTCCCTGTCGAGGATCAAAAGCTGCAACTTGGGGGGAGGCGTCAACTCGGGTTGTTCGGCATGCGCGAGCGGCTGGCTTTGGTCCACGGGCAGTTGGACGTCGAGTCCTCTCCGGCATCCGGAAGCACGTTGTTCGTTCGTATTCCGCTGGATCGCAGTCCGGTTGGACAGGAACAGGACGCGGCATGAGCGATAAACCTCTGCGCATCCTGATGGCTGACGATCATCCCATTGTGTTGGCCGGGCTGAAGGCGCTCGTTCAGGCCGATCCCGGTCTGCAGATTGTCGGCGAAGCGCGGGACGGCCGGACGGCCCAAAAGCTCGCCATGTCGTTGCGGCCCGACGTTGTCGTGCTGGACCTGTCAATGCCGGAAATGAGCGGGACCGAGGTCGCGCGGGCGTTGCTGGCTGAGCAGCCCGAATGCCGGATCCTGGTGCTGACGGTGCACGAGGATCGCGCGACGTTGCGGCAATTGCTCGACCTGCATGTCGCCGGATATCTGGTCAAGCGCTCCGCGGCCGACGAATTGTTGCGCGCCATTTACGCGGTCGCTGCCGGCGGAACGTATTTGGACCCGTCTATCGCGGGGAAATTGGTCGGCGGCACGCAAGGCACCGCCCGGTCGCCCAAAGGGCCGACGCAGGAACTCAGCGACCGGGAGACCGACGTGCTGCGGATGATCGCCAATGGTCACAGCAACAAGGAAATCTCGGCGCGGCTCGGCATCAGCGTGAAGACGATCGAGACCTACAAAGCGCGGGCGATGGAGAAGCTTGGGTTCAAGACCCGTGTCGATGTCGTCCGGCACGCGGCGAGCAAAGGCTGGCTGCCGGAGAAATAGCGAGCTTATTTCCGATCCTTGCAATAAATGTGACAGGGTATTCCCTGACAAACTGACCAGGATATCCCGACGCGTATGAAGAAATATACCCTGACATCGTCGGTGAATACTCTTACATTAACTGGCGGTTAATTCCGACTTTCTGAGTCCGCCAAAATACCGCTCCCTCGCAAGCGTGTGCGTGGGGGCTGTCATCAAAGGTCAGGAACAGCGGCGGTGGCAGGTCTCGGCAGGCGGTGATGAGCCCCGCTGTGCGACGCTTGGCTATCCTCAGGCCTTGGATGGTGGTCGTGGCCAGGCGGCAATTGCCTGCGTCGGAACCCGGATCGCGTCGCCGCCATGACGACTGCGCTGGAGCGACCGAACCCGGCCGGAGCATCGTCGGCAGTGCCCCGTTCGCCTCCCTCTGGCCTGTCCCTGATCGGGCGATCGGTGGAATTGCGGGAGCTACGTTATTTTCACAGCGTCGCGCGCACCGGCAACTTCGGTCGCGCCGCACGTGAACTGAACATCGGTCAGCCGAACGTTTCACAACAAGTCCAGAAGCTGGAGCAGGAACTCGGTACTCAATTGCTGATCCGGCATGGCCGGGGGGTGACACTGACCCAGGCAGGCTCGTGCCTGATGGAGCGGCTTGACGTCATCCTGGGTTTGCTTAACGCTCCGCTCCAATCGGCGACCGCCCCGGAACAGACGACCGGAACGATCTCGCTGGCGCTGCCGGCGGAAGCCGCGCCACTGTTGGTCCCCCGTCTCCTCGAGGAGTGCCGGACGAGGTGGCCGAACGTCACGCTGGCCGTCCGGGAAGGCGTGAGCGCTTCCCTGGAAGAGTGGGTGCTGGACCGCCGGACCGATATCGCCGTGCTGCAGGACCCGCCGGCATTAGATGAACTCGATACCGAGCCTGTCCTGACCGAGCGTCTGGGACTGGTGTCCGGCGTGCGTACCATTCGGCTTGAGGGATCCGACTCCGTGCGAGTCCGTCAGCTGGGCGGGCTGCAGTTAATCCTGCCGAGTCCGAGGCACTGGATTCGGCGTTTGGTTGACAGCGCCGCTTTCCGCCGGGGTATCGCGCTCAATCAGGTCCAGCAGGTGGACGGGGTGCCGCTCGTCAAGGAGATGGTGCGTAATGGCCAGGGCCATGCGGTCCTTCCCTACGTCGCAGTTGCTGACGAGGTCGCCCGCGGGACGCTGGCGTTCCACCCGATCGATCACGATCCACTTTTGACAGTTCACGCGATCGCTTGTCGCAGCGGCGTCGCGCCGGCCCCGTTCGTCACGGAGGTTCGCCGCGTGCTGCGCGATGTGATGTCAGACCTCGCGAGGAGCGGGGTTTGGGCCGGGGCGACTGTGACCGGGATCTCGGCGAGAACCGCCGAGGCAGTAACCAATTCAGAAATGGAGGCTGCGATCGAGTAATTGTGCAGCCGAGTCGTAGTGCGTTGAAGTTACCGGCATTTAGGTGTGTTGGTGATATAGGTGTAGTAGTGTCTAATTCAAATAGTGTTGCAAGAATACCATAGCACGTTATTTAAGTACCACAGGTGGCATTAACCCACTTTTTCTGATTCTCCTGACGCGGCATAGTAATTCCCAGACCCGACTGGCTTGGGGTCATCGCCTCTTCTCCAAAACGAGAGGCCGATGCCACTGGACATCGAAACTGGGTCGCGATCGGCGCCGAGCCGGACTGGCTGGCGAATACAGGAGGGATCACGATGCGTAAGACATTGTTGGCCAGTGCGGCCATACTCGGCGCGACAGGCGGTCTCGCGGTCGCGCAAACGGCGCCCAATCCGAGCCAAGGTCAGTATATCGCGCCGCTGCTCGGCGGCCCGTCCGCGCAGAACAACAACAACTCCTGGACCACCGCGATACCGGGCGGCGCCGCGACGCCGACTCCAGGCACCGTGGTGATCCGCCTGAACGGCAAGGTCTACGCTGAAGCGGACCTGAGCTATGGGACCGGCCTTCAGACCGCTGCGCATACGATCGTCCCGGCGAGCGGCGCCGCCTCCTCCTACTTTCGCCTGTATCCCGGCATCGACGGCATGGCGACCAACGGGTTGCGCTACGGCGCCGCGGTCGAAATCCGCGAGAACTTCGAAGGCGGCAACAGCTTCTCCGTCAGCAGCGCACCCTCGACGGTCGCCGGCAGCACCGCCATCACCACCAACCTGCCGAGCGGGACCGCGACGTCGGGAACCAATGCCAGCGCGAGCGGCGTGTCATCCGCGCAAACCCTGTTTGTCCGTCGTGCGTTCGTTTACCTCGCGGCGGACAATGTCGGCATGGTCCGGCTTGGTCAGCAGGACGGCCTTCCTGGCCTGTTCGACTATGCCGGCACGTTCACCACCGGAAGTTGGGACGGCGGCATCGGCAACATCAACAACTCCGGCTTCCAGGGGGTCACGCCGAACCAATACCTGATCTCGTGGCCATTCCTGTCGGGCAACGGCACCGAATACGGCGACAACAAGGTCGTCTTCCTGACCCCGCAATTCTTCGGGTTCGACTTTGGCGCGGAGTACGGACCGAACCAGGGGAACAGCTTCACCAACTCCGCCACGTCGGATCCCTACGCGGTCGGCCCCTGTAACACCGCCAGCGCGAACTGCGTCAGCGTGACCAGCGGGACCGACTCGAGCCGATGGATCAATCGCTTCGGTCTTGGCGGGCGGTATACCGGCACATTTGCCGGCTTCACGCTGCAGGGTTACGGCGTTTGGATCACCTCCGGAAAAGCGAACATCGCGGGCGGGGGCGTTCAGGCCAGTCCAGCTAACCTCGCCGCGAACCCGGCTGTCGCCGGGCTCGCAGGTGGCGGCACGGCCGCGGGCAGCCTGAAATACGACGGCCAAAGCATGTTCAACGGCGGTCTTGCGCTCACCTACCTGGGCATCACCCTGAACGCCGACACGACGCTCGGCCGGACCAATGGATCGAATGCGCTCGATCCATCGGGCGGCGCGCCGATGGCGGCCGAACTCGTGGGGCTCAGCTATGCCTTCGGTCCGTTCTCGATTGGCGCGGACGCCGCCATCATCGACTCTCAAGGCAGCGTGGACCTGGTGCATACGTCGCAGCGTCATGAATTGGCGGTCGCCGTCGGTGGCGCTTACAAGATTGCTCCTGGGATCAATCTCGCCCTGGAGTATCAGTACGAGCAGAAGCATCAGGGCGCCTTCAACTTCAATACCAGCGCCAGCGGCGTTGCTTCCGGCAACAACATCCATGGTCAGGGCCTGACCCTCGCGACCATCGTCAACTGGTAACTTTTGTCGCCAGTGCGATCCCATGGGACGGCGGGGGAAACCCCGCCGTCTTATTTTTGCTCTCTTGGCGGCGCACGCGATACAGGCTAAAGACCGCGCCTCAGGCCTTTGAGGCCTTGTCAGGTGAATCATGGCAATGCGATTCTCTTTGCTTTCGGTCGGGTCCCTCGCTGCTCTACTGACCAGTGCTTTAGCGCTGACC
>JBEKGV010000261.1:0-6343 GCA_050012615.1 Acetobacteraceae bacterium
CGTCTCGCTTCGGTGGCATCTTCGGAATTCTGCAGGATGCCGCCCGCGTTGGAGGTCAGGACCATGGTGGTTTCGAGCGTACTGTCCAGTGCCGCGCGCATGACACGCTTGCTCACCCACTGCACCAGCGGCGGGATGGTCATCATCTTTTCGCACAAAGTCCGCGTGGTTGCTTCCAGTTCCTCCGACGGAACCAGATGGTTGAGCATGCCCCATGCGTACGCCCGATCGGCGTTCAGTTCACCGGTATAGACGAATTCCAGCGCGCGACCGAGGCCGACCATTTTCGGCAGATAATACGACCCGCCGTTTTCGATGATCTGCCCGGCATTATGGTAGCCGATGAAGCGGGTCCTTTCGCAGCCGATTCGAATATCGCAGTGCAGCGCCATGTCCATGCCCGAGCCAACCGCGGGTCCATTGATCATCGCGATGGTTGGTTTGCGGATCAGCGAGATGTCGCGATGCAGATCGGTGAACCCGTGGAAGAAATGCTGGCGCGCGGCATCCGGCCCTTCATGCGGCCCTCGGTTGCCCGGGAAATTCTCGCCCGTGATGTCCGCCGAGGCGCGCGACCCGAGATTGGCACCGGAGCAAAAGCCGCGGCCGACGCCGGTCAGCACGATCACGCGAATGTTGGGGTCGTCGTCGCCGGCCCGCATGTATTCGCCGACCTTGGCGACCGTGCCGTTTTCCTCGGCGGTGCCGACCAGGGCGTTCATCCGCTCGGGGCGGTTGAATTTGATCCAGAGGATGCCGGTGTCCTCCGGCTCGTAGAGCAAATAATCGACCAGTTCTGGTCCCATGGGATGTTTCCTCCGTTGCCGGTCTGGCGACGCATCTAACTATGAATGTCTCGTTGAGAAACGCCAAACGAACGAGGCGTGCCAACCGTTGTTTCGCGTGAGGCGAGGATTTTCGCGCGGTTACCATTTGTTATAAATTCTTAAGGCTTTTTTCACACTTGTAAGACAGACTCAGCCAGTTTTCCTCTCATTGGAGCAGTCCGTCATGAGTATCTCGAGTGTATCCGGCGTTGCCTCCGCGTCATTGGCGCAGCAAATGCAAAGCCAGCCGCCGGCCTCCCAGAGCAGTGCCGCACCAACTCAGGAAGCGGCCCAACCGCACCATCATCATCACGGCGGCGGCGGCGCGGCGGCGCCTCAGGGCGCGGCACCGGCCACATCCGCCACTGGCTCGGCTGGGATCAATACCATCGCCTGATCAAATCGGGTTGATTCTGACCGTAGACCGCCGATGCCATTGAGCGTCGCGTCACGCGTTTAATTCGCACGCTCCGTTCGCCGATTCGCGAACAGAACAATCTACGCGCGTCCGCGTGTCCCCGCGGTTGAGACCCTTCAAAGCCGAAACCCAGCTCCCGCCGGTCGCGTGGTGCTGACGCCGGCTGAGGCCACTTCGGGCCAGGAAGTCACCCCGGTTGGCGACCCGAGCCGTCCCCGGGCCCTTCCCCGGGTGCCTCCGGTTCGCCTTGTGTCTCCCGGGCCCGCTGCTGCTCCTTGCGTTTACGCAGATTGGCCCGCAGCGCTTCCGCTTCCCGCTCCCGCCTTGCATCGGTCGAGGAGCGGCGGAGCGATCCCGAGGATGGCCCCGGGGACGGCCCCGAGGACGGCCCCGAGGACGCTTCCGGGGACCGTGGTGTCTTGCCCTGATCCATCCGCCGGATAGGAAGCGCGGCGTGGCATCGCGTCAAGCATCCAGCCGCGCCGCCATAGCAAGACCCTCTCGACATAAGCATATCTTTATGTCATGTGCGCGCCATGGAACGCCTCCTCGCCAACCTGCGCGCGGCCGCCGAGCCGACCCGCCTTCGGCTCCTCGCGCTCGCCGCGCGTGGCAGTTTTTGCGTGATGGAATTCACCGAGATCCTCGGCCAATCGCAGCCCAGACTGTCGCGGCACCTGAAGCTGCTGTGCGATTGCGGCCTGCTCGACCGGGTGCGGGAAGGCGCGAATGTCTGGTTCACCCTGCCGCAAGGCGAGGGCGGAGCCCTCGCCCGAGACCTGATCGCACGCCTTCCATCCGATGACACGATATTGGAATCCGATCGCCGCCAGGCCGCTCGCGTTCTCGCCGAACGGGCCCGCATCGCGTCGGAAAGTTTCCGCAGCAAAGGCGCCGACTGGGACGAGATGCGCGCGCTCGAGCTTCCGGCCCTCGCGGTCGAATCGGCGTTGCTCAATCTGGTACCGGAGGACACGCCTGGGCGGCTGCTGGACATCGGTACCGGCACCGGCCGCGTGCTCGAACTGCTCGGTCCCCGTATTCGGCAGGGCCTCGGTGTGGACGCGTCCAAAGCCATGCTTGCCCTCGCGCGCGCGCGTCTCGCCAGTCCGGACCTGGCGCATTGCGCGGTGCGACTGGCGG
Organism: Acetobacteraceae bacterium; assembly: GCA_050012615.1. Taxonomy (GTDB): domain Bacteria; phylum Pseudomonadota; class Alphaproteobacteria; order Acetobacterales; family Acetobacteraceae; genus Rhodopila. The sequence continues at coordinate 2,389 of JBEKGV010000261.1, forward strand.
ACATGTATCGGCTCCCGTTGGCGGACGGCTCATTTGATACCGCCGTGTTGCAAATGGTGCTGCATTACGCCGAGGACCCGGCGGGTGTGGTCGCCGAGGCAGCGCGCGTGCTGCGTCCCGGCGGACGATTGATCGTCATCGATCTCGCCGCCCACACGCGGGAGGATATGACGACGAAACGCGCGCACCGCTGGCCTGGCTTCTCCGATGCGGCGATCCACCAATTGCTGACCGACGCCAATCTTATGCCGGGGGGGCTTATGCCGGGGGGGCTTATGCCGGGGGGGCTTATGCCGGGGGGGCTCCCGCCTGGAGCGCCTGATCCCGAAGGCACCCTGACGATTCCCGGTCCGCTCGACGTGCGGATCTGGTGCGCGACCCGGATGCACGACGCCGCGGCCGATGCCTCTCTCGAACCAGTGAATTGAAAGACGCGACGAAATGACCAGGCCTCATTTGCTCGATGCACTGCGCGATCAGGTTTTGCTGGCGGACGGCGGCATGGGCAGCAGAGCTCAGGCGCTCCCGCTGGACGTCGAGAAGGATTACTGGGGCCGCGAGAATTGCACCGACGTACTGGTACTCTCGCGTCCCGATCTCATCCGCGACATCCATCGCGGATTTTTCTCGGCCGGCGCCGACATGGTCGAGACCAACACATTCGGCGCCTCGCCCGTCACCCTGGCCGAGTTCGACCTCGCCGACCGCGCCTTCGAGATCAACAAGAAGGCCGGCGAACTGGCGCGGGAAGCGGCGGAAAGCTATTCGGACGGCCGGCATCGCTGGGTGCTTGGTAGTATCGGCCCAGGAACGAAATTGCCGAGCCTGGGCAACATCGCCTATGACCCGTTGCAGGCGGCGTTGGCGGAACAGTGCCGCGGCCTGATCGCCGGCGGTGTCGACGCGATCCTGATCGAGACCTGCCAGGACACGCTGCAAATCAAAGCCGCGGTCAACGGCGCGAAGATCGCGCGGGCCGAGGCGAAGACCGACACCCCGATCTTCGTTCAGGTCACTGTCGAAACGACGGGCACATTGCTGGTCGGGCCGGATATCGCCGCCGCCGCCACCGTCGTGCATTCGCTGGACGTTCCTCTACTCGGGCTGAACTGCGCCACCGGCCCCCGCGAAATGGCCGAGCACGTCAGTTGGCTCGCGGCCAACTGGACCGGACTGCTGTCCGTCCAACCCAACGCGGGCCTGCCCGAACTCGTCGATGGGCAGACGCATTATCCGCTCGGCGCGGATGAACTCGCCACCTGGATGGAACGTTTCGTTATCGAGAATGGTGTGAACCTGATCGGCGGCTGCTGCGGCACGACGCCACACCACATCACGGCGCTAGACGCGATGCTGCGCAAGCACGGCGGCTTCCGGCCGCTGCCCGTCGCGCGCAAACCCATCTGGGTGCCGGGCGTCGCGAGTCTCTACCAGGCGGTTCCGTTACGCCAGGAAAACGCCATCTTCGCGATCGGCGAGCGCTGCAACGCCAACGGTTCGAAGAAATGGCGCGAGCTGCAGGAAACCGGCGACTGGGACGGCTGCGTCGCGATGGGCCGGGAGCAGATCGGCGAAGGCTCCCACGCGCTGGACATTTGCACAGCCTTCGTCGGCCGCGATGAGACCGCCGAAATGCTGGAGGTGATTCGCCGCTTCACCGCCTCGGTCAATTCGCCGCTGGTCATCGACAGTACCGAAACGCCGGTGATCGAGGCCGCGTTGAAACTGCATGGCGGCAAGCCGATCATCAACTCGATCAATTTCGAAGACGGCGAGCAGCACGCCGCCGATCGCTTACGGCTCGCGAAGCAATTCGGCGCCGCGGTGATCGCGCTGACCATCGATGAAGTCGGCATGGCGAAGACCGCCGAGGACAAGCTGCGGATCGCCCGCCGTTTGGTCGACTTCGCCTGCAACCAGCACGGCCTGCCACAATCCGATCTGTTGATCGACCCGCTGACCTTCACCATCGCCACCGGCAATGAGGACGATCGCAAACTGGCGCAATGGACGCTGGAAGGCATCGCTGCGATTCGGCAGGAATTTCCCGATATTCAAATCATCCTCGGGCTGTCCAACGTCAGCTTCGGTCTCAATCCGGCGGCGCGGGCGGTGTTGAACTCCGTCTTCCTCGATCACGCCGCCCGCGCGGGCATGAGCGGCGCCATCATCCACGTGTCGAAGATCCGCCCGTTGCATTTGCTGGCGCCGGAAGAGGTGAAGGTGGCCGAAGATCTGATCTTCGATCGCCGCACCGAGGGCTACGATCCGCTGCAGGAAATTCTGCGGCTGTTCGCCGGAAAGAAAGCCGCCGATACGGTCAAGAAAGTGCGCGCCGAGACCGTCGAAGGCCGGCTGAAAGACCGCATCGTCGATGGCGACCGCAAAGGGCTGACCGACGAACTGGATGAGGCTCTGAAGACCCGCGAGCCGTTGTCGATCATCAACGACGTGCTGCTGGACGGCATGAAGGTCGTGGGCGATCTGTTCGGTGCCGGCAAGATGCAGTTGCCCTTCGTGCTGCAAAGCGCCGAAACGATGAAGGCCGCCGTCGCTTACCTCGAGCCACTCATGGAGCGCGTGGAGGGGCAGGAGAAAGGCACCATCGTGCTGGCCACGGTGAAGGGCGACGTGCACGACATCGGCAAGAACCTCGTCGACATCATCCTGACCAATAACGGCTACCGCGTGATCAATCTCGGCATCAAAGTACCGCTTGCCAACATGCTGGAAGCGATGACCGAACACCGCGCGCATGCCATCGGCATGAGCGGATTGCTGGTCAAGTCGACCGTGGTGATGCGCGAAAACCTGGAAGAAATGTCGCGGCAGGGACTGGAGATTCCCGTGCTGCTCGGTGGCGCCGCGCTGACCCGGAATTATGTCGAGGACGACTGCGTCCGCGCTTATGCCAGCGGCCGGGTCGCTTACGCGCGGGACGCGTTCGACGGGCTGCATCTGATGGACCGCGTGACCGGCAACGGGTTCGACGACTACCTCGCGGCCGTGCAGTCGAAGCGGGTCGGCAAGCCGCGGAACACCACGCGCACGCTTGGCCAGGCCGATGCGCGCGCATTCCAACCGGTCGATGTCAACGCGGTGCGTGAGCGCCGCCGGCGTCTGACCCGGGATGTTCCGGTCGTCGAACCGCCGTTCTGGGGCGCCCGCGTGATCGAGGCCGCTTCGAAGGCGATCGTTCCGCTGGTGAACGAGCGCAGCCTTTACCAGTTCCAATGGGGCTTTCGAAAACAGGGCCGTTCGTTCGACGACTTCCTCGGTTGGGCGAAGCAGGAACTGCGTCCGGTCATGCGGCGGATGCTGACGCTTTGCGCGGAGCAGGACATCCTGCGGCCCCAGGCGGCTTACGGGTACTGGATGGCGGCGGGCCAGGGCAACGACCTGATCATCTTCGACACCGACGGCTCGACCGAACTCACCCGTTTCGCGCTGCCGCGGCAACCGCGCGAGGACGGCGAATGCATCGCCGACTTCTTCCGCGACGTGGACGACGCCCAGAGGGACGTGATCGGGCTGCAGGTCGTGACGGTGGGGCAAAAGGCGTCGGACACCGCGCGCGAGTGGTTCGAGGACAACCGTTACCAGGATTATCTTTACCTGCACGGACTGTCGGTCGAAATGGCCGAGGCCATGGCGGAATACGTCCACAAGCGCATCCGCGCGGAACTGGGCTTTGCCGCCGACGATGACCGCGACACCGACAAGATGCTGAGCCAGGGATATCGCGGCAGCCGCTATTCCTTCGGTTACCCCGCCTGCCCCAGGCTCGAAGATCAAACCCCAATCCTGGGCTTGCTCGGGGCGGAGCGCATCGGGATCTCGCTGTCCGACGAATTCCAGCTCCATCCGGAGCAATCGACCAGTGCGATCGTCACGCTGAACCCACGCGCGAAATACTTCTCCGTCTGAGGGCGGGGTCCGTCTGAGGGCGGGGTCC